>CBRGMI010000038.1:0-12918 GCA_967797495.1 uncultured bacterium | reverse complement strand
CGGTAGATCTTCGGGATCATCGTGAACGAGTCCGACTTGGGACCCTTGAACACGAGGACATCGAGTACCGCGTCGCCCGGGTACGAACGAGGCGAGATCTTCATGCCACCACCGTAGTACTGGCCGTTGCCGATCACTACGAGGAAGGCCGGCCCCTCGTACGTCCTGCGGTCGGCCCGGAGGCGCACGTTGGCCAACTTGAACCGGGGCAGTTCGAGCCAGAAGCCGAGGAAGTACTTGGACTGGCCGAGTCGCGGCGACATGCGTCCGGCGCGAGCGGCGACCGCCGCGCCCAGACCCGCCTCGGCGACGTTGACGAAGTAGCGCGTGGCTCGTCCGCCCTCGACGGTCGTGTAGGTCACCTTGCCGACGTCGAGCGGGTACGTGTTGTCCCCGGCGAGGTGGTGGCAGGCCCGCGTCGTGTCGCTGGGGAGGCCGAAGGTCCGCACGAAGTCGCACCCGCTCCCGGCCGCCACGACCCCGAGCACCGCGTCGGGGACCAGGGGCTTGCCCTCGCCGTCGAACATGCCGTTCACGACCTCGTTCACGGTGCCGTCCCCGCCCACGGCGACAACGAACCGCCCGCTCGCCTCGAGCGCCTCGGTGGCCAGGCGGGTCGCGTCGCCCTGCCCCTCCGTCCGGAAGAGGCGGTAGGGCAGGCCTCGCGAGCGGAGCGTCCGTTCGAGCTCGGGGATCTCCTCCCCGACGCGGCGACGGCCCGCGTGCGGGTTCACGATCACGCTCAGTTCGCCGTAGGAACTCGACATCGCGCGCATCCTACTTCGGCGCAGGGCGGGCGGTTGCGACGCGGTTCGATCAGACGCCGGTGTAGGCGACGACCCCGCGGTTGACCGCCTCGCGGGCGCGGCGGACCAGGTCCGCGACCCCCTGGGGAGCCACCTCCTCGATCTGACGCAGCAGGTCGAGCACCTGCTTGCAGGTGCGCACGAAGTCCCCGGGCGACATGTCCGTCTGGCGCAGGACGTCCTCGAGCGACTCCCCCTGCGCCCACCGATGGATGGGCGCCGCGAACCCGTCCTCGAGCTCGCGGCAGAGCTCCACCTGGTGCCGGTCCTCGGCCTCTCGGACCCGGCGCCAGATCCTCCGGAACGCCGCGTACCGCTCGACCGAGGCGGGCGTGGGCATCTCGGCGGCCCGAGGTGTGCGTTCACGCGACTCGTACACGACGGTCGAGACCACCGCGGCCACCTCGGAGGGGTCCAGGCCCTCAAGGAGCCCGTCGGCGAGCGCCTCGGCCATCAGGATGTCGCCCTCGCCGTAGATCCGCGCCAGCGTCCGCCCCTTGGGCTCGATCGCGAACGCACGTACGTACCCGAGCTCCTCGAGTACCGCGATCACGCGTTCGAACTGCCGGGCGAGCGTCTCGGTTCGGGTTCGGATGCGGCGGTCGAGCCCGCGGATCTGGTGTTCGACCTGCGAGGCCCTGCTCGCCCACCGCTCGTGCTCGGGCCGATCGGGACACGCGTGGCACGGGTGCGCCTCCGCCAGGCGCTCGTACCTGGCCGCCTCGCGCTCGACCCGCGCATCGACCCGGCCCTGAGGCTTGCGTGGAGGCCGGACGTCCAGCGCGACGAGCCGCGCCGCCAGGTCACGGCGGTAGCGGGCGCTCCGAACGCTTCCGGACCGCGGCAGCGGGACCTTCGTGAGGACGGTGGGCGGCTCCTGGAAGTCCCGCAACCCGAGCCGGAAGAACGTGCGGTCCTGCGCGAGCACCGTGGGCCTCCCCTCTCGGGCGGAAAGCACGACGGCGAGCCCTCGTCGGCGCGCGCGAGGTACGAAGATCACGTCGCCCGGACGGAGGGCCGCGAGGCCCTCACGGATCGACTCGGTGCGCGCCCGTTCGCGGCCCTTGCGGAACTCGTCGCGGACCGCCATCGCCTTCTCGCGCAGCGCCCAGTACTCGGCGAAGTCGCCCAGGTGGCACCGCATCCGCTCGCGGAACCCGGCGAGCTGAGCCCGATCGCGTTCGAGCTCGCGCTCGAGGGTCACCACGCCGCGGTCGGCGAGGAACTGCGCGAACGAGGAGTTCAGTAGGTGGTGCGCCTCGTCCCGCGTGTAGTTGCGGACCAGGTTCACGGCCATGTTGTACGAGGGCCGGAACGACGACGTGAGCTCGTAGGTCCGGGTCGACGCGAGCGAGGCCACACGTTCGAACGCGACGTTGCGCTGGACGACGACCACCGCGTGCCCGAGCTCGTCGATCCCCCGGCGTCCCGCCCGCCCGGTCAGCTGCGTGTACTCGCCCGGTGTGAGCAACTCGTGCCGCTCGCCCTGGAACTTCCACAGGTCCTCGATCACCACCGACCTGGCCGGCATGTTGATCCCGAGCGACAGCGTCTCGGTGGCGAACACGATCTTGACGAGCCCGGCCTCGAACAGCTCCTCGACCGTCTCCTTGAACACCGGGAGCATGCCGGCGTGGTGCGCCGCGATCCCGGCCGCCAGGGCGTCCTCGAAGTCGTAGAAGCCGAGGGTCTTGAGGTCCTCCTCGTCCATCCAGGCGACGCGCATCTCGGCGAACGTCCGGATCCGCGATGCCTCCTCGCTCGTCGCGAGCCGAATCCCGGCACTCATCAGCCACTCGACGCTCCGATCGCAGCCGGCTCGGCTGAACACGAAGTAGATCGCCGGGAGCAGGCCCTGCTCGGCGAGGACCTCGACCACTTCCTCCCGCCGGGGGACGTAGACGCGGCGATGGCCCTCGCGCGGCCTCGGGATCCGCTGGTGCTGCGCCGTGCCCGAACCCCGTCGGTAGTACGTCTTGTACCGGACCTCCTGGCGATCGAGCGAGACGACGTACGGGTTGGGTGCAGCCTGCCCGTTCTGCTCGACGTGCATCGGATGCAGCTCGCGACCGACCAGGTAGTGGTGCTCGAGCGGCACCGGGCGCTTCTCCTCGATCACCACGCGCGTCACGCCGCGGAGCGTGCCGATCCATTCGCCGAACTCCTCGGCGTTGGAGATCGTGGCCGACAGGCACACGACCGAGATCGACATTGGCAGGTGGATCAGCACCTCCTCCCACACCCCGCCCCGGTAGGGGTCCTGGAGGTAGTGCACCTCGTCCATCACGACCGTGAGGAGGCCGTCGAGCGCGGCGCTGCGCTCGTACAGCATGTTGCGCAGCACCTCGGTCGTCATGACGACGATCGGCGCGTCTCCATTGATCGCGTTGTCCCCAGTGAGCAGCCCCACCTTCGCCGCCCCCAACCGCGCGACCAGGTCCCCGAACTTCTGGTTCGAGAGCGCCTTGAGCGGGGTCGTGTAGAAACACTTCCGGTCGGCTGCGAGCGCACGGTCGACCGCGAACTCGGCCACCACCGTCTTGCCCGAACCGGTCGGCGCGGCCACCAGGACGGACTCGCCGCCGTGGAGCGCCTCGATCGCGCGTACCTGGAACGCGTCGAGCTCGAACGGGTAGCGGGCGGCGAAGCGCGCGGGATCGATCACGGGACCGAGTCTACGGGCGCCCCGCCCGGAGCCCGGCGCGGACCGTTCGGGGTCAGCGGAGCCCGCAGGCGGCGAGGTGCTCGAGCAACGCGGCGTCGAAGGCCTCGGGCGCCTCGAGGTTCGACAGGTGCCCGACCCCCTCGATCGTCTCGAGACGTCCCTGCGGGATCAGGCCCGCCATCTCGGCCGAGATCTCGGGGGCGATCAATCGATCCTCGGTCGAGGTCAGCACGAGGGTCGGCACGTCGATCGTCGCGAGGTCGGGCGTCGAGTCCCGGCGTTCGGCCATCCCGAGCGACGCCGCGGCGATCGTCTCCGGCGGCTGCTCCGCGATCCAGCCGCGGACCCGCGCCCGCAGGTCCTGCGGTGCACGACCGGACAGCAGCGCCGGCGGTTCCGCCGCGAGGACGTTGCCCTCCGAGCGTAGGCGTTCGGCCAGCGCTCGTCGGGCGGCCGCGGCCTCGGGAGGATCGGCCACGGCGCGGGTGTTGGCCAGCACGAACCCGATCACGCGGTCGCGGGCCCGCCGCCACAGCTCGAACGCCACGTACCCGCCCATCGACAGGCCGCACACGACCGCCCGGTCGATGCCTCGCTCCCCCAGGGCATCGAGCGCTCGTTCGGCGGCCGCGCCCATCGTCAGGACGTCGCCGGCCGGCTCCGAACCCCCGAACCCCGGAAGGTGGGGGGCCGCCACGGCCAGGCCGTCCCGGAGGGCGGCGAGCTGCGGCTCCCACATCCTGGCGTCGACGGGCCAGGCGTGGAGCAGGAGGAGACCGTCGGTCATGAAGCGCCGGTCGGTGCCGGGAGCCCCGGCGGCGGCGGCGCGAAGACGCCCGCCTTGGTCTGCGCCTCGACGTAATCCCCGTAGCCGCGGTCGAACATCTCGGTCGCGGCCTTCAGGATCGCCTTGGCGCGAGCCGCGAGCTCGGCGCGCTCGGCGCCCTGGGCGTCGGCCGCGAGCTCGAGCAGCTTCGCGGCCTCGCCGTACAGGGTCATCGCCCCGACGAAGTTGCCCTTCGCGTTGATCACGTACAGGACGAAGTCCTCGGAGAAGCCCTTGCCACGGATCAGCGCCGTCTCGTCGATCGACTGCAGGGCCTCCAGCGCGGTCTTGGCGGAGGTCGCGGCGTCGGTCGCCTTCTGCGTGAGCGCCTTCGGGTCGACCGGCGCGTCCGGCGTCTCCGCCACGAGGTCGTCCACGGCCGTCGAGAGGTCCGTGAACACCTGATACCCGGCCGGAGGCTGCGCCTGACCGATCGTGGTGAGCACGGACTCGACCTGGCCCTGGAAGGAGCTCATCGTTGCCCGCATCCGCTGTTCGAGCTCGTCCTGTGCATTCGAGTTGCGCTCCGCGACGAACCCGGCGACGAGTCCGACGACCACCATGACACCCAGGATGCTGAGGATCACCAGCCAGAACTCGCGCTTGGCGAGCAGGCGTTTCTTGACGGGCTGATAGACGGGCTTGGGCCCGCGGGTGACGGCCTTCGCGCCCCGCCCTTTGGTCTTGCCCTTGATCGCCATGCTGGATCCACCTAGCGCTTCAGGAGACGGCCCACGATGATAGCGCCTTCGTAGAACAGCACCATCGGGATCGTCATCGCGAGCATCGTGTAGGGGTCCGAGCTCGGCGTGATGATCGCGGCGAAGACCGCGATGCCCAGGATCGCCCCCCGCCGCCAGTCCCGCAGCTGCCGGGTCGTGACGGCGCCGGCGAGCAGCAGGAAGATCAGCACGATCGGGAACTCGAACGCGAGCCCGAACGACAGCGCGACGAGCATCACGAACGTCAGGTACCGATCTCCTGTGAGCAGGGGCGCGAACCCCTCGCCGGCGAAACCGAGCAGGAAGTTCAGGGCCTTCGGGAGCGTCCAGTAGGCGACCAGCGCCCCGAGCGCGAACAGCAGCACCGAGGAGACGACGAACGGGATCGCCATCTTCCGTTCGCGCCGTGTCAGGCCCGGCACGATGAACGCCCACAGCTGATACAGGACCACCGGCAGCGCCAGGAACAGCCCCAGGAACGCGACCAGCTTGAACTTGATCAGCAACGGTTCGAGCGCCCCGGAGAAGAACAGCGCGCAGTCGGGCGTCGCCCGGAGGCGAAGGGGCACCGTCCTCCAGTAGTCGCAGTACGGGTTCAGCAGCAGATCGATCACGCGATCGAACAGGAACCATCCGAAGATCGCCCCCACCGCGATCGCCGCGATCATGACGAGCAGCCGGTACCGCAGCTCCGACAGGTGGTCGACGAGCGTCATCGTGCCGTCCCGGGCGGGCTCGGAGCGCCGCCGGAGGCGTTCCGGGATCAGCCTCATCATCGACCGGGGTCAGTCGATCGGGCGGTCGGGCGTGACCGATCGTCCGTCCGGGGACGGTTCCGGCGTCGACGCGGCGGGGTTCGAGGCCGGCGTCGCCGACGATCCGCCCGCGTCGGCCGGCTCCGTCGAGGGCTCCGAGGGTCGGGGTCGTTCGGGTTCGGGGGGTTTCGTCGGGTGGGCGAGATCGATCCGGAACGAGCGCCGGACCTCCTCCTTCGCGCGCCGGAGCTCCGAAAGGCTCCGCCCCAACGAACGCGAGATCTCCCGGATCTCGTCCGGGGGGAGCGGCTCGGAGGCGGAGCGTGTGGAGTCGGACGCCGCGCCCATCGCCGCGCCCGGATCGGCGGCGCGCCCGTCGGCGGAACCCGTGGGCCTCGCGCGACCGGCCGGACGCGCACCGGAGCCGTTCGAAGGCTCGTCGTCGAGGTTGACCTGGATCGTCCGCCTGACCTCGTCCTGCGCCTTGCGGAGTTCGCGCAGACCCCGCCCGATCGACCGTCCGAGCGCGGGCAGGCGCTGCGGCCCGACCACGATCAGGGCGATCACGAGGATGATCAAGAGCTCCTGTGGACCGATATTCAGCATCTCTTCCTGTGCTCCAGGTCCGCGATCCGGGGGCGAGAAGCCCTCGCGAGCGCCATCGTACTGCCGCCTCGATTCAGCGGGCGGACCTGGGTCCTCGAGGCATCCCTCGGCCCCGGCCGGAGGCGGCGTCCGCGAGCTCGCCGATCTCTTGCGTGAGGGGCCCGACCTCGTCCTGGAACCGGCCCGCCGCGCGGCCGAGCACCAACACGTGCCGGATCAGCGCGATCAACACGGCGAGGACGGCGACGAGCGACACGAGCCCTACGACGAGCCAGACGAGCGCGGTCGTGGTCATCGGCATCGATGCTAGCGGAGTGGACCGCCGAGCGGGGTTACTGCGCGGTGAGGAACTGCTCGATGTAGCGCTCGTTCTCGAGCTTGAAGTGGAAGTCGATCACGTCGTCGATCGAGAACGCGGGTCCCGGGGGCAACGGCCCTCGGGGGTCCTCGGGGAGATCGACGTCCGGCTCGAACATCTCGGCGGTCCCGGCGGGGGATCGCCCGGAGACGTCGACGCCGGCCGAGACGAGCAACGCGACGATCTTGCGGTCCGCGCGCTTCTCGACGGGCTCCATGCAGGTGGGGCAGTCGAATCGATAGGTGCCCTCTCGCCCGCCGCGCATGACCTGCAGCAGAATCGACTCGGGGCCCATGTCGACCTCTCCGCAGCGGGGGCATGTCGTCCGGATCGTCGTCATAACACCCGCAATATCGGACGGCGGTGCGCCGCGCTTGAGCCCCCGGGCCGAGGAAGCGACGACGCTCTATCCGTACCGTTCGCGGGTCCGTTCGGCGAGCTCGCGGACGCGTTGGTGCAGCCCGGGAGGAACGACCACCTCGGCGTCCGGCCACAGGCGGAGCAAGAGGCGCTCGAGCCATTCGAACCTGCCGGCGGGGAGCTCGACCTCCAGGCGGCCGTCCCCGAGCTCCTCCTCGCGCGCGGTCTCGTAGTACTCGGCCACCCATCGCGCCTCGGGCCGCAGTCGGACGATCACGCGAACGTCGTCCTCCGAAGGCGTGTACAGGGGCCGGCCCGCCCCCCGGAGGCCCCGCGGCTCGAACCGCTTCCCGGTGGCCGCCGCGGCGTGGATCCGGTCGGCACGGAACAGGCGCTCGGAGTTCGAGCGGTGGTCCCACGCGGCCACGTACCAGTTCCCGATCGCGAAGAAGACCTCCTCGGGGTCGATCTCGCGATCGGTGGTCTCGGCCCCGGAGGCCGCGTAGTACTCGATCCGCAGACGCTCGCGCTCCGAGGCCGCGCGGCGCAGCTCGCCGAGCGTATCCGGCATTCGTCCGTCTCCCGCCGAGTCCACCCGCTCGGGCAGGTCCCCGAGCGTCTCGGGGCCGAGCGCGTCCGCCAGCTTCCCGAGTGCCGAGGACAGGGACGGCGCCTCCGCCAGGCCCGGGGCGCCCGCCAGCACGGTCCCGCGCAGGTAGATCGCGAGCGCCTCGCTCCGCGTGAGCCGAAGGGGCCGTGCGAAGTAGTCGGCCATCCCGATCCAGATGCGGCCGTCCTGGATGTCGACGTCGATCAGGTCTCCCGGCCCGTAGGGCGGCAGCCCCGAGACGAACAGCAGGTCCAGGTCGGCCAGCAGCTCGGGTTCGGACATCCCGAACAGGTCCGCGGCCTCGGCGACCCTCGTCCCCTGGTTGCGGACCAGGTACGGGACCACCGTGAGCAGCCGCCGGAGCCGTTCGGACGCCTTCTCGGGGGCCCTGCGGGTCGCGCCCGAGCGCCGACCGCCCTCAGGAGGCAAGGATCTCCTCCAGCCGTCCGAGGATCTCGGATCGTAGTTCCGGGGGCTCGGTGACCTCGGCGTCGGGTCCGAACGACAGGATCCACGAGATCAGTCCCTCCCCCGGCGACCAGCCAAGGCGGACCTCGACCCAGCCGTCCTCCCGGGTTCGGACCGTGTCCGCCCCCGCGATCCCCTTCGTCGCCCACCACGCGACGTCGGGCGCGAACGCGACGGTCGCGGTCGTCTCGGCCTCGCCCGGACCCCACGGCCCGGCCCGGACGTGCTCGATCGCTCGGAAACCGTCGGGGGGCTCGGTCCCCTCCCCCGCGATCTCGAGGTCGTCCGAGATCCGTGAGAGGCGGAACGAACGGATCTCCGCTCGGTCCAGATCCAGGCCGACGAGGTACCAGTGCCCCCCGCGGACCGCCAGCCCGAACGCATCGAGGGTGCGGTCCGAGCGCTCGCCTCGCGACGTCCGGTACGCGAAGCGCACGCGACGTCCCTCCGCGACCGCCTCGGCGGCGCGGGACAGGTTCGGGTCGGTCTCGCCGGCGAGCGCCGGGGGCCCAAGCCCGGCCAGGATCCCGCGGTCGGCGCCCGAGAGCAGCTTGCGGACGGCCTCCTCCGCCGAGACGTCGCCCGCCGAACGCACCGCGACGAACAGCGCCGAGAGCTCTTCCGGCGTGAAGGCGATCTCGGGGAGGTAGTAGCGGTCCTTCTCGATCGTGTATCCGTGCTCGACGTCCCACGCGTCGGTCGAGACCACGTCGATCGGCACCCCGATGTCGCGCAGGACGTCCTTGTCGCGCTCGAACATGCGCTTGGCGGACGACGCGTCCTGATGCCCGTACCCCTCCGCCAGCTTGCTTCGGATCTGTTCGAACGTGAGCGGCGTCCGGGACTCGAGCAGCAGGGCGACGAGGTTCACCAGGCGTTCGAGCGGGTGCATGGCCGCGGCATCATACTTCCGCCATGTCGCCGGGCCCCCCGACGCGAGCGAGCGTGCGCCTGCGTCACGCCACCGTCCTACGCATCCGGAGCGAGCGTCCGGGCGTGCTCGAGCTCGACGTGGTCGTGGACGACGATCCGGCCGACGAACCGCCGGTCGCCGAGCCCGCGCCGGCCGTGGCGTTCACGCAGCTCGTCGGTCGCGTGGAGATCGGCGATCGCGTCCTGGTGAACACCACTGCGGTGGCACTCGGTCTGGGGACGGGCGGCTTCCACCTCGTGGTGGCCGTCGACGACCAGACCCCGACCGAGCTCGACCATCCGGGACGAGTGATGAAGGCTCGGTACACGCCGTTGCAGGTGGCGGTGGAGAGCGTCGAGGAGACCGATCGCGAGGCGCTCGAGCGCTCGGTGGGCCTGGGCGGCAGGCCGGTCGTGTGCGCGCCGTTGCATTCCATGATCGGCCCGATCGCCGCCGGGGCGCGGGCGGCCGGCGCCGAACGGATCGCGTACGTGATGTCCGACGGAGCCGCGCTTGCGGGTCGGCTCTCGAACCTCGTCCCGCGCCTGCGGGGCGCGGGGCTGCTGGACGGGTTCTTGACGAGCGGCCAGGCGTTCGGGGGTGAGCTCGAGGCCGTGACGATCTGGACAGGTGTGCTCGCCGCCGCCGAGCTCGTCGGCGCGGACGTCGTGATCGTGGCCGACGGGCCGGGCAACCTTGGCACCGACACCACGTGGGGCGTGAGCGCGCTCGCGAGCGGCCACGCCCTGAACGCGGCGGAGGCGCTCGGCGGGCGCCCCGTGGCGGCGCTCCGCGTCTCGTTCGCCGACGCGCGCGAACGCCACCGCGGGGTCTCGCACCACTCGCTCACGATCCTTGACCGCGTGTGCCGGGTGGCGGCCGACGTCGCCGTCCCGGTCCTCGACGGACGCGAGCGCGACCTCGTGTGGAACTCGCTGCGCGAGCGAGGCCTGGAGGAACGCCACCAGCTGGTCGAAGTGGACGGCCGGCCGGCGCTCGACGAGCTCGAGCGCGCGGGGGTCGAGATCGACTCCATGGGCCGCACGGCGTCGGAGGACTCGGCGTTCTTCCTCGCGGCGGGTGCCGCGGGCATCCTCGCGGGCAGGATGGCGGCGGGATCGCGCCGCTGGCGCAGGGGCGCCGGCTGAGCCCCTCTCGCGGCTTGTGCGTCGACGTCCTTCGGCGCTCGGCCGACGGACCACGTCACATGTGAGAGATCAGCTGCTCGACGCGCTCGTCCACGCTGCGGAACGGATCCTTGCAGAGCACCGTTCGCTGGGCCTGGTCGTTCAGCTTGAGATGGACCCAGTCCACCGTGTAGTCGCGACGCTTCTGCTTCGCATGACGGATGAAGTCCCCCCGGAGCTTGGCCCGCGTGGTCTGCGGGGGTTCCCGCATGGCCCGCTGGATCTCCTTCTCCGCGACGGCGCGCTCCATCTTGCCCGCGCGCTCGAGCACGTAGTACAGGCCGCGTGTGCGGTTGACGTCGTGGTACGCCAGGTCAAGGAGCGCGACGCGCGGGTGCGAGAGGGGCAGCTGGTGGCGTTGGCGATAGTTCTCGATCAAGCTTTGCTTGGCGACCCAATCGACCTTGCGCACCAGCCGCTCCGGCTCCTGCAGGATCAGCGCGTCGAGCGCCTCGCGCCACTCCTGCAGCAGCTGCTTGGACTGCGGATCGGGACCGCGTCGCTCCAGGAAGCGTTCGGTGCGCTCGTAGTACTCCTCCTGCACCTCGATGGCCGACAACTCGCGGCCGTTGGCCAGCCGGACCTTCTTGCGACAGGTCACGTCGTGACTGATCTCGCGGATCGCGCGGATCGGGTTCTCGAGCGACAGGTCGCGCATCACCGTGTTCGCCTCGAGCATCCGAAGGACCAGGTCGGTGACGCCCACCTTCATCCAGGAGCTGAACTCCGACATGTTCGAGTCCCCGACGATCACGTGGAGGCGGCGGAACCGCTCGGCGTCCGCGTGCGGCTCGTCGCGCGTGTTGATGATCGGTCTCGAGCGCGTGGTCGCCGACGAGACGCCCTCCCAGATGTGCTCGGCGCGCTGGGCGATGCAGAAGACGGCGCCGCGAGGGCCGTGCAGGACCTTGCCGGCGCCGCACCAGATCTGCCGGGTCACGAAGAACGGGATCAGCAGGTCGGCCATGCGCGCGAACTCGCCCTGCCGGGCCACCAGGTAGTTCTCGTGGCACCCGTACGAGTTGCCCGCCGAGTCCGTGTTGTTCTTGAACAGATAGACCTGCCCGCTGATGCCCTCCTCGTGCAGCCTGACCTCGGCCGCGGCGAGCAGCGCCTCGAGGATCCGCTCCCCCGCCTTGTCGTGCGCCACCAGGTCCGAGATCTGGTCGCACTCGGGCGTCGCGTACTCGGGGTGCGAGCCGACGTCCAGGTAGAGACGGGCGCCGTTCTCGAGGAACACGTTCGACGAGCGACCCCAGTGCACCACCCGTCGAAACAGGTACCGGGCCACCTCGTCGGGCGAGAGCCGCCGCTGCCCGCGGAACGTGCAGGTGACGCCGTACTCGTTCTCGAGCCCGAAGATGCGTCGTTCCACCCGTCGAGTGTAGGCCCCGCCCGAACGAAGTCGGGGGACCCGCAGGCTCAGCCGGCCAGGATCGTGGCCACCTCGTCCTCGCCCAGGCGGCGGAACTTCCGGCGTTGCGGGCGTGTCCGGTCGAGCACCCCGGCCTCGACCTGCTCGGCTTCGATCTCGCGCCCCTCGGCGGTCGAGAGGGCCGCGACGGCCTGACGCACGGCCGTGGCGAGGTCCCACCCAGGCTGGTACGCCTCCTGCACCGCGTTGGACAGCTCCTCGGCATGTCCGCCGATCGCCACATGGCCGTGCTCGTCCGTGACGGTGCCGTCGAACAACACGTGGTAGATCTCGTTGCCGCCGTCCCCCTCCTCGCCCACCTCGCCGACGAGGATCTCGACCTCGTACGGCTTGAGCTGTTGCGTGAAGATCGTCGACAGCGCCTGGGAATAGGCGTTGGCCAGGTCCCGGGCGCGCACGTCGTCGCGGCCGTACGAGTAGCCGCGGAGGTCCGCGTGCCGGACCCCGCTGATCCGCAGGTCCTCGAACTCGCTGTACTTGCCGACGCCGGCGAACGCGATCCGGTCGTAGATCTCGCTGATCTTGTGGAGCGTCGCGCTCGGGTTCTCGGCGATGAAGAGCACGCCGTCCGTGTACTCGAGCCCCACCACCGACTTGCCGCGGGCGATCCCCTTGTGGGCGAAGTCCGAAAGGTCCTTGATCCGCTGCTCGGGTGGCACGTACGGCATGAAGCTCACGAGCCGCCTCCCACGACGCTCTCGTACGCGCCCCGCAGCTCGTCCGCGCCGACGCTCTCCGCCCCGTCGGCCGTCACCGCGACCACGGTCGGGAAGATCCCCCGGGTCGGATCCGGCCCCCCGGTCGCCGCGTCCTCCTGCGAGGCGTCCACCAGGGCCTCCACGGCGACCTCCAGGGCCGCGGAGCGATCGAGGCCGGGGCGCCAACGCTTCTTGAGCGAGCTCCTCGCGGGACGGCCACCCGATCCCGTGGCGTGGTAGTCGTCCTCCTCCCACCGTCCGCCGGTCGCGTCGTAGTAGAAGATGCGGCCCTCCTCGCGGCGCTCGTCGAACCCGCCGAACAGCGGCACCACGACGAGCCCCTGGATCGCCAACGGCAGGTTCCCGCGGATCATCTGCGCGAGCCGGTTCGCCTTGCCCTCGAGCGAGAGCCGGTCGCCGGTGATCTTCTCGTAGTGCTCGAGCTCGAGCTGGAAGAGCTTGACGATCTCGATCGCCTGCCCGGCGGCCCCGGCGATCGCGATCACCGA
>CBRGMI010000037.1:0-12963 GCA_967797495.1 uncultured bacterium | reverse complement strand
CCGACCCGGCCGCGGCCGCGAAGATCGAGCCGGGGAACGTCCGGCGCACCGTGCGAGCGCTCGAGGTCGCCGAGCTCACCGGCCGGCCGTTCTCCAGCTTCGCCGGGGGCTGGGAGACGTACGAGCCCGATCGGGTTCGGGCGGCGGGCGTCTCGGCGCCGGCCGAGGTTCTCCGAGCGCGGATCGCGAAGCGCGTCGCCGAGATGCTGGAGCGCGGGTGGCTCGACGAGGTCCGCGGGCTCGTCGAACGAGGGTTCGGCGCCTGGCTCACCTCGGCCCAGGCCATCGGGTACGCTGAGTTCGCCCGTCACCTCGCCGGCGAGCTCACGCTCGACGCGGCGATCGCGGGCACGGTGAAGCGCACGAGGGCGCTCGCGCGCCGGCAGCTCGCCTTCTTCCGGCGGGACCCGAGGATCCGCTGGTTCGAGGCGGGGCAGGCCGGGGCCGAGCCGCTCGTCGAGGACGTCGCGACGTACCTGTCGCGGCCGGTCCGGGAGACCGCGGATGGATGAGCTCCGTTTCTGGAAGTACCACGGGACTGGCAACGACTTCGTCCTGCTCGAGGACGTCGCCGGGCGAGTCGAGCTCGGCGAGGAGCTCGCGCGCCGCCTGTGCGACCGCCGGTTCGGGATCGGCGCCGACGGTGTGATCCGCGTCGCGCCGTCCGAGTCCGCCGACTTCTTCATGGATCACCGCAACGCGGACGGCAGCCGGGCGCAGATGTGCGGCAACGGGATCCGTTGCCTGGGCAAGCTGGCGTTCGACCGCGGCCTGATCGACCGTACCGAGATCCGCGTCGACACGCGTTCGGGGATCAAGACGCTCACGCTGCACGTCGGGGATGGTGGCGTCGACTCGGTGACCGTCGGGATGGGGCCGGCCCGGTTCGCGCGCGGCGCGCTGCCGATGGCCGGCGACCCGGACGAGCCGTTCGTGGGGGAGCCGTTCGAGGTCGACGGGCGCAGCTACAAGGCGACCGCCCTGTCGATGGGCAACCCGCATCTGGTGTTGTTCGTCGAGGAGGACCCCGACGACGTCGACGTCCACCGGCTCGGCCCGCTCGTCGAACACGACGAGCGCTTCCCCGAGAGGACGAACGTCGAGTTCGTCGCCGTCCAGGGGGACGGCGTGAAGGTCCGGGTCTGGGAGCGCGGCGCCGGCGAGACGATGGCGTGTGGCACGGGTGCGTGCGCCGCGGTCGTCGCCGCGAACGAAGCGGGCCTCGTGCCCGCGAAGGCGCCCGCCAGGTTCCCCGGCGGCGTCCTGCAGATCGAACGGCTCGCGGGCGACGAGGTGCTGCTGACCGGTCCCGCCGTCCGCGTCGCCGAGGGCGTCGTCGAACCGTCCTGGCTGGAGGCGGTCTCGGGTTGAGGGTCGCCAAGCGCGTCGAATCGCTTCCCCCGTACCTGTTCGCCGAGCTGGACCGCAAGCTCGCGGCCAAGCGCGCCGAGGGCGTCGACGTGATCTCGCTCGGCGTGGGCGACCCGGACCTCCCGACGCCCGAGCACGTCGTCGAGGCGATGCGGGAGGCGGTGCTCGACCCCTCGACGCACCGCTACCCGAGCTACTACGGCGCGCCCGAGTTCCGGCGGGCGGTCGCGAGCTGGTACGACCGTCGGTTCGGCGTCGAGCTCGACCCCGAGACCGAGGTCATGGCGATGATCGGCTCGAAGGAGGGGATCGGGCACATCGCGTTCGCGTTCGTCGACCCCGGGGACGAGGCGCTGATCCCCGACCCGGGCTACCCGGTCTATAGCGTGTCGACGCGCCTGGCCGGTGGGTCGCCGGTCTCCCTGCCGATGATCGAGGACGAGGGATTCCTCCCGGATCTCGACGCCGCGCCGGTGAGCGACCGTACCAAGGCGATCTGGTTGAACTTCCCGAGCAATCCCACCGCCGCCGTGGCCGAGCTCTCGACGTTCGAGGCCGCGACCGCGTTCGCGCGCGAGCACGACCTGGTCCTGCTGCACGACGCCGCCTACAGCGAGATCACGTTCGACGGGTTCGTCGCGCCCTCGGCCCTGCAGGCGGCGGGAGCGAAGGAGGTCACGCTCGAGTTCGGCTCGGCGTCGAAGTTCTACAACATGACCGGCTGGCGGATCGGCTGGGCCGCCGGCTCGGCCGAGGCGATCCGCGCGCTCGGCGTCGTGAAGACCAACCTCGACAGCGGGCAGTTCACCGCGATCCAGCGCGCGGCGATCGCCGCGCTCGAGGGGCCGCCCGAGCATCTCGACGAGCTTCGGGCCACCTACCAGCGCCGGCGTGACCTGGTGGTGGAGACCCTGAACGGGCTCGGGTGGTCGCTCAAGCCGCCGCTCGGCTCGTGCTACGTCTGGGCGCCGGTGCCGGGGGGCGACACGTCGGCCTCGTTCGCCGACCGGCTGCTCGACACGACGGGCGTGTTCGTCGCGCCCGGCAGCGGGTACGGCGCGCGCGGCGAGGGGTTCGCGCGGTTCTCGCTCACCGTCCCCGACGACCGGCTCGCCGAGGCGATGGAACGCATCGGCAAGGCGCTCGCGTGACGGGCCGCTGATGGCGCAGAACGGTCGTCGGAGGCCAGGGGGTTCGGGGGGCGCAAGGAGCGAGCGCGAACGCGCGAGCGGTAGCCCACCGAGAGGAAGGGGCACGCACGAGACCAGCACGCTCGAGTCGCCGCTCGCGGCGACGTGGCGTCCGCGCGTCCCCGAGAAGGCGGTGCTGGTCGGTGTCGGTCGCGGGATCGAGGAGGCCGACCTGGACGAGCTCGCGGCGCTCGCGGATTCGGCCGGTGCGGAGCCCGTCGAGCGCGTGCTCCAGACCCGTCAGGACCCGAACCCCGCCACGTTCGTCGGCAAGGGCAAGATCAACGAGGTGCACGACGCGGTGCACCGCACCGGCGCCGAGGCGGTGATCCTGGACGACGAGCTCACGCCGGGGCAGCTCCGCAGCCTCGAGGAGCGGCTCAAGGTCAAGGTGATCGACCGGACCGCGCTGATCCTGGACATCTTCGCGCTGCACGCGCGGAGCCGGGAGGGCAAGGCGCAGGTCGAGCTCGCGCAGCTCACGTACCTGTTGCCGCGGCTCCGCGGTTGGGGCGAGGCGATGAGCCGGCTCGGCGGCGGCATCGGCACGCGCGGACCCGGCGAGACCAAGCTCGAGGTCGACCGGCAGCACATCAAGCGCCGCATCTCGAAGCTTCGCAAGGACCTCAAGGACCTCGCGCGCACGCGCGACGTCAAGCGCTCGAGCCGCGAGCGCTCGGGCATCCCGCAGGTGGCGATCACCGGGTACACGAACGCGGGCAAGTCCACCCTGATGAACGCGCTGACGGCTTCGGACGTGGTGGTCGCGAACCAGCTCTTCGCGACGCTCGACCCGACCGTGCGGAAGGTCGACCTGCCGTCGGGCCGCGCCGCCACGATGTCGGACACGGTGGGGTTCGTGAGCAAGCTCCCGCACGAGCTGGTGGAGGCGTTCCGCTCCACGCTCGAGGAGGTCGCGCGCTCGACCCTGATCGTGCACGTCGCCGACGCCTCCTCGCCCGACGTGATCGAGCAGATCGACGCCGTCCGCGAGGTGCTCGCCGAGATCGGCGCGGTGCACATCCCCGAGGTGCTGGCGCTCAACAAGATCGACCGCCTGTCCGAGACCGAACTCGCCCGGGTGCTGGGACGGATCGACGGCGACGCGGTCCCGATCAGCGCGCGAACCGGCGACGGGCTCGACGAGCTGATGGAACGCGTCGAGCGCTCGCTCCCGCGCTTCCCGATGGACGTCACGATCCTGGTCCCCTGGGGCCGCGAGGACGTGACCGCCATGCTGTATCGAAGCGCCGAGGTCCTGTCGGAGGACGCCCGCGAGGACGGCACGCTCGTCCACGCCCGGGTGGGGGAGCGCGAGTTCGCCGCGGTGGCGACGTTCCGCGTGGAACCCGCCGAGGCACCTTCGACGCGGACCCGCGCCGCGGGCTGACGCGTCTCGCTCCGGCGATCGCGCGCTCGGGTACCCTCCGCGCGTGCGGATCGGGATCCACGTCGGGCACTGGGAGGGACGTCCCCACGACGTCGCCGAGCTCGCGGTGGAGGCCGAACGCGGCGGGTTCGACTCCGTGTGGACCTCGGAGACCTGGGGCTCGGACGGCGCGGTCCTGCTCTCGTGGATCGCCGCGCACACCGACCGGATCGGGCTCGGGGCCGGGGTGCTCCAGATGCCCGCCCGGTCGCCGGCCGCCGCCGCGATGGCGGCGATCACGCTCGACCACCTGAGCGACGGCCGGCTGCGCCTCGGGCTCGGCGTCTCGGGGCCGCAGGTCGCGGAGGGGTGGCACGGAGCGTCGTTCGACGCGCCCATCGCACGGACTCGCGAGTACGTCGACATCGTGCGGGGCGTGCTGCGACGCGAGGCGCCCGTGACCTCGCCCGGGCCGAACTATCCGCTGCCGCTCCCCGGCGGCGGGGGCAAGGCGCTCAAGCCCAACGTCCGGCCGCTGCGGCCCGAGGTCCCGATCTACCTGGCCGCGATGGGGCCGAGGAACGTCGCGCTCGCGGCCGAGATCGCGGAGGGCTGGATCCCGTTCCTGTTCTCGCCCGAGCAGCCGGCGGCGTTCGCCGAGGCGCTCGCCGAGGGTTCGAGTCGTCGCGCACCCGGCCTGGGGGAGCTGGACGTCGCGCCGATGGTGCCGGTCGCCTTCGACCCCGACCTCGGGAGCTGCCGGGACGAGCTGCGACCGCTGCTCGCGCTCTATGCCGGCGGGATGGGCTCGGCCGGCGCGAACTTCTACAAGGACCTCGTGACCCGGTACGGGTTCGGCGACGCGGCGAACGCGATCCAGGAGGCGTTCCTCGACGGGCGCCGGACCGAGGCCGCGGGTCTGGTCCCCGACGCGATGATCGACGAGCTCTGCCTGGTCGGCTCGGTCGACCACGTCCGCGAGCGGCTCGACGCGTGGCGCGGGGCCGGCGTCACCACGCTGCTCGCGAAGGCGCGGGACGTGCGGACGGTCCGCGCGCTCGCCGAGGCGGCCGCGTAGCCGTCAGGAGCCGGGCGAGCCGATCGCCCACAGACCCGGGTCGTCCCACGGGCCCTCGATCGCGACGTCGGGGTTCTGCCCGCGTTCGAGCGCGTACCGGAGCGCCAGCAGCTGGAGCCGGACCGTGAGCGGGATCTGCTCGAGCGGCGACGGGAGGTCGGCCGGCTCGTCGATCCGCGTCACCGGGATGCCGACGCCCCGAGCCGCGTGCTCGACCCCGGCCGTCAGGCCCTGCGTGTCCGGCGGCGCGAGCGTCACCAGATGATCGGACGCCTTGAGCGGGACCGCGTGCCCGTGGAGCAGGTACTCGACGTCGTACCCCTCGGCCGGGAACCTCGCCGCCTCGCGGACCTTGAGCGCTCCCTCGCGCGCGGTCACCGCCGCGGGGCCCTCGCCGGTCAAGACGAGCAGGCGCTCGGGCTGCGCGACACCTTCGGTCCCCGGCCGGTCGATCGCCGCTCGCACCGCGGAGGGCACCGCCTCCAGCGCGCCGGCCGAGTACACCTCGGCACCGAGCTCGTGGGCGAGCCGAGCCAGCTGCACGAGCGCGGCCGTGTAGCTCGCCGTGTAGGTATGCGAGGTCTCCTTCTCGACGGTCTCGATCGCGTCGGGGAGCGAGCCGCCGCGCCGGGTGACCGGCACCACGGGGAGTCCCGCCCGAGTGGCCGCCGTCCAGGAGGCGCCGGCGAACGACGTCTCGGCACCCGCGTTGTGGCTGATCAGGATCACGCCGTCGCCCGGCGCGAAGGGGAGACGGTTCGCGAACGCCATCGAGCTCACCGCGCGGGCATCGCGTCTCGCCTGCTGCAGCATCGCCGCGCCGAGCTCCGCCGCGTGCTGGCTCGTCCCCGTGCCGACGAGCCAGATCCGGTTCGCGTCGCGGAGACGCTCGGCGGCCGAGGCCGGGAGCGGTTCGGCGAGGACGGCCTCGAGCTGCTCGGGCTGGGACGTGATCTGTCGTTCGAGCGCCGTGGTGTCGGGCAACGGTCACCTCCGGGTCGGTCCGGCGAGCCTAGACGACGCCGTGACGGCCCGCGAGCGCTACAGCTTGCGCAGGACAGCGACGACCTTGCCCAGGATCCGGCCGTCGGGGTCCATGTCGAACGGATCCATGGCAGGGTTCTCCGGGACGAGGACGACCTTGCCGCGCCGGCGGCGCAGGCGCTTGACCGTGGCCTCGTCCTCGGCGGGCCCCGGGAGCAGCACCGCGACCACGTCGCCGTCCTCGGCGGTGTCCTGGCCCCGGACGATCACGACGTCGCCGTCGAGGATGCCGGCGTCGACCATGGAGTCGCCCGTGACGGTCAGCGCGAAGTGCTCGACGTCGCCCGCGTAGCCCATCGGGACCACGAGGTGGTCCTCGACGTTCTGGTCGGCGAGCACCGGGGTGCCCGCCGCGATCCGCCCGACGAGCGGGACGACGACGCCCTCGGCGCGGTTGGCATCGGACAGCGTCATGGCCCGGGGCTTGGTCGGATCCTTGGTCAGGAGGCCTCGGCGCTCCAGGTTCGCGAGCTGCGCGTGGACGCTCGAGGACGACGTCAGCCCCACGGCCTCGCCGATCTCGCGCACGGTAGGGGGATAGCCCCGCTCCCTCACGGTGGTGGCGATGAAGTCCACGATCCGGCGCTGCCGGGCGGTGAGCGGTCCGGTCTCGGGTGCCTCGGGCGGGTCGATGGGAGCCATGTCGGTGCCTCCTTCTAGCCTCGGAGGACGCTAGCACGAGGGGAAGGGGCGTTCAAACATATGTTCGGTTCCGTGCTTGACGCCGAACACCTGTTCGGTAGGATGAGCTCGTGACTCGAACGCGTGTTCGCCGACGCCGGCTGACCCTGACGGTCTCGCTCGCGCTGGTTGCGGCCGCCTGGGCCGGCCCGGCCGTGCGGGCGCTCGGGTCCCCGGAGACGCCCGCGCGGGTCTCCCGGACCTCGTACGTGGTCCGGGAGGGCGACACGCTCTGGACGATCGCCAGGGAGCTCGAGCCCGGGAGCGACCCACGGCCGGTCGTCGACCTGCTCTCGGCGATGAACGGCGTTCACGCGGGCCGGCTCGTGCCGGGTCAGACGCTGGTGGTCTCGGCTCCCTGAGCCCGGAGCTCGATCAGGCGAGGGACGCCCACGAGGTCGCGGCTGGCGACGACCTGGTCGACCACGCCGTAGTCGCGAGCCTCCTCGGGACCGAGGATGAAGTCGCGCTCCGTGTCCGCGTGAATCCGCTCGACGGTCTGCCCCGTGTGCTCGGCCAGGATCTCCTCGACGCGACGACGCTGCCGGGCGATCTCGGCCGCATGGATCTCGATGTCGGCCGACTGCCCCTCGATCCCACCGTGGGGCTGGTGGAGCAGGACCCGGGAGTTCGGCAGCGCGAACCGCTTGCCGCGGGTGCCCGCTACCAGGACGACCGCCGCGGCCGAGGCCGCCTGACCCAGGCAGTAGGTCGCGACGTCGGACCTCAGGAAACGCATGGTGTCGTAGATCGCAAACAGCGCTGTCGACGCGCCGCCGGGACTGTTCACATACAGCGCGATGTCCTTGCCCGGCTCCACCGAGTCGAGGAACAGGAGCTGCGCGACCACGGTGGTCGCGACCGCGTCGTCGATGGGCTCGGCGAGGAACACGATCCTCTCGCGCAGGAGCCGGGAGTAGATGTCGAAGGCTCGCTCGCCCCGCGCGCTCTCCTCCACGACGGTGGGCACCAGCGGTCCGGATCGGTAGGTCATCGGGACCCTCCTCGTTCGATCGGCCACGACTCGGCAACCAACGGGTTGCCGAGTGGATGGTAGCCGCGTTCCGATGTGTCGGCAACCGTTCGGTTGCGTACGATGTCGGGGTGCGCGACGAACGGGTCACGAGGTCGGTGGTATTGCCGGCGGGCCGCGACGAGGTGTGGGCGATGCTGACGACCCCGGAAGATCTGTCGGTCTGGCTGGGCGAGGTGGTGGAGCTCGAGCCGGAGCCCGGCGGGGCGATCGTCCTCCGCGAACAGGGATCGACGCGGCGAGGGATGGTCGAGGCCGCCGAGCCGGGCAGGATCTTGTCGTTCCGCTGGCGGCGGCTGGCGGGGGCGGGCGTCTCGCTCGAGGTCGGGGGAGCCACGCGCGTGACGTTCGTCCTTGAGGCCGACCCCGGAGGCACACGTCTTACGGTCACCGAGGAGCCGGTACCGCTGGCGACGGCGGGGCTCGGGGCATGAGCGGCGATCGCCAGGTGAACGAGGTGTTCTCGGCGCTCTCGGATCCGACCCGCCGGGCCGTGATCCGCAGCCTGTCCGAGGACGGCCCGAGCACCGTGACCGAGCTCGCCGGCCGCCTCCCCGTGACGCGGCAGGCCGTGACCAAGCACCTGGAGGCGCTCGAGGAGGCCGGCCTCGTCGCATCCGACGCCCGAGGTCGCGGGGCCCGGTTCCGGCTCACACCGCGTCCGATGACCGAGGCCATGCGGTGGATGGCCGACGTGGGTGGCGAGTGGGACGAGCGTCTGGAGGCGCTCCGAACGCACCTCGCACGCCGTCGTCCTTGACGCACGCTACATCTCGCGGTTACCGTGCCTCGGTCCACTAGATGTTGGGGTAATGGCGATGCGCTGTCCGTGGTGCGGACATGATGGGGACAAGGTGGTCGACTCCCGGCCCGCCGAACGCGGCGACGCGATCCGGCGCCGGCGCCAGTGCCTGTCCTGCGGACGCCGGTTCACCACCTACGAGCGGGTGGAGCAGCTCGCCCTGGTGGTCGTCAAACGAGACGGGACGAGCGAGCCCTGGGACCGGGAGAAGATGGTCTCGGGCATCCGGAAGGCCCTGGTCAACCGGCCCGTCACCGACGAGCAGTTCGCCGCGCTCGTCTCGAGGATCGAGGGGCGCCTGCGCCGCAAGGGCCCCGAGATCACCTCGCAGCGGATCGGGCTGGAGGTGCTCGCCAACCTCCAGAAGCTCGATCAGGTCGCCTACGTGCGGTTCGCGAGCGTCTACAAGGACTTCCAGGAGATCGGCGACTTCGAGCGCGAATTCGGCCTCATGCTCCAGAAGAAGGAGTCCAAGGCCCGCTCGCGCTGACCACTATATCTTGTGGATGTCACTCGTTCCGACCACAAGATATCCTTGATCGAACGCTTGACTGCGTCGACCGGCGGGTGCAGAATCACACGCCTGTAGTTCTCCACAGTTCCTTCCCCACCCGTGGAAAGACTGGCCGGGAACCGATCGACGAGGAGGTGCCGGTGGCCACCAAAGAGGGAGACGTCCGGGGGATCCGGGAGGGGCTGACCTTCAAGCGCTACTTCACGCGCGACGGCGTCCATCCGTTCGAGGAGATCGAGTGGGAGACGCGCGACGCCGTCATCCCCAACTTCAAGGAGGGCGGCAACGCCTTCGAGCAGCGGGGCGTCGAGTTCCCGGTCATCTGGTCGCAGAACGCCACCAACATCGTCGCGCAGAAGTACTTCCGCGGCCCCCTCGGCACGCCGCAACGTGAGTCGAGCGTCCGCCAGCTCGTCGGGCGCGTCGTCGATACGATCACCGGCTGGGGGCGCAAGGGACGCTACTTCGCGAGCGACGTGGACGCGAAGGTCTTCTCGGACGAGCTCTCGCATCTGCTCGTGACGCAGAAGGCGGCGTTCAACTCGCCGGTGTGGTTCAACGTGGGCGTGCCCGACACGCCGCAGCAGTGCAGCGCGTGCTTCATCCTCGCGGTCGACGACACGATGAGCTCGATCCTCAACTGGTACGTCGAGGAGGGGACGATCTTCAAGGGGGGCTCGGGCTCGGGGATCAACCTGAGCAGGATCCGCTCGAGCCGGGAGCCGCTCGCCGGCGGTGGCACCGCGAGCGGGCCGGTGAGCTTCATGCGCGGCGCCGACGCCTCGGCCGGGACGATCAAGTCCGGCGGCAAGACCCGTCGGGCGGCCAAGATGGTGATCCTTGACGTCGATCATCCCGACGTCGGCGACTTCATCTGGTGCAAGGCGCGCGAGGAGCAGAAGGCGCGCGCGCTCCGCGACGCCGGGTTCGACATGGACCTGGACGGCCGCGACGCCTACTCGATCCAGTACCAGAACGCGAACAACTCGGTCCGAGTGACCGACGAGTTCATGAAGGCCTTCGAGCAGGACCAGGACTGGAAGCTGAAGGCGGTCATCACCGACGAGACCGTCGAGACGGTCCGGGCCCGAGAGCTCATGCGCGAGATCGCCCAGGCCGCGTGGGAGTGCGCCGACCCTGGCATGCAGTACGACACCACGATCAACGAGTGGCACACGTGCCCGGCCACGGGCCGCATCAACGCCTCGAACCCGTGCTCCGAGTACATGCACCTGGACAACAGCGCGTGCAACCTGGCGTCGCTGAACCTGATGAAGTTCATCGACGACGAGGGCACGTTCGACGTCAGGGCGTTCCGCAAGGCCGTCGAGGTCGTGTTCACGGCCCAGGAGATCATCGTGGGTCCGGCCGACTACCCGACCGAGAAGATCGGCGAGAACGCGCGGGCGTTCCGCCAGCTCGGGCTCGGGTACGCGAACCTCGGCGCGCTGCTGATGGCGCGCGGGCTCCCGTACGACTCCGACGGCGGGCGGGCGTGGGCAGGGGCGATCACCGCGCTCATGACCGGGCAGGCGTACCGGACCAGCGCGCGGATCGCCGAGGCGATGGGGCCGTTCGAGGGGTACGAGCCGAACGCCGACGCGATGCTTCGGGTGATGCGCAAGCACCGCGCCGCCGCCGAGGAGATCGACGGCGACGCCGTGCCCGAGGCGCTGCTCTCGGCCGCCAAGCAGTCGTGGGACGACGCGATCGCCTTCGGGGCCAGGCACGGGTACCGGAACTCGCAAGCGACGGTGCTCGCGCCGACCGGCACGATCGGGCTGATGATGGACTGCGACACCACCGGGATCGAGCCCGAGCTCGCGCTCGTCAAGACCAAGAAGCTCGTAGGCGGCGGGACGATGCAGTTCGTGAACCAGACCGTCCCGCGCGCGCTCGGCCGGCTGGGGTACGACCCGGCGCAGGTCGAGGACATCGTCGCCTACATCGCCGAGCACAACTCGGTGCAGGACGCGCCGCACCTGCGCGAGGAGCACGCGGCGGTGTTCGACACGGCGATGGGCGCCCAGCCGATCCACTACATGGGCCACGTGCGCATGATGGCGGCCGCCCAGCCGTTCATCTCGGGCGCGATCAGCAAGACGGTCAACATGCCCGAGCACGCCACGGTCGAAGAGGTCGAGCAGCTGTTCGTCGAGTCGTGGAAGCTCGGCCTGAAGGCCGTCGCGATCTACCGGGACAACTGCAAGGTCGCCCAGCCGCTGTCGGCGGACAAGAAGAAGAGCGCCGCGGCTCCCGAGCCTGGCGAGCTCGCGACGCCGGTGCGCAAACGCCTGCCCCAGAGCCGCCCGTCGATCACGACGAAGTTCGAGGTCGGCGACGCCGAGGGCTACATCACGGCCAGCTCGTACCCCGACGACGGGATCGGCGAGATCTTCCTGAAGTCCTCGAAGCAGGGCTCGACGCTGGCGGGGATCACCGACGCGTTCTCGATCGCGGTCTCGATCGGCCTGCAGTACGGCGTGCCGCTCGAGACCTACGTCTCGAAGTTCATCAACATGAAGTTCGAGCCGAGCGGGATGACCAACGACCCGGACATCCGGTTCGCGACCTCGCTCGTGGACTACGTGTTCCGCCGGCTCGCGCTCGACCACCTGCCGATCGAGCAGCGCGAGGCGCTCGGCATCCGGTCGATCGACGAGCGCAAGGAGACCGCGGCGGCCGAGGCGGCCGAGAAGCTCGGCACGACGGTCGAGGAGGTCGTCGCGGCCGTGAAGGCCGAGGCGCCGCCCAAGCTGCCGAACGTGGGGACTTCGGGCGTCCCACAGGCGCAGGCCGCCGATGCGCCGCTCTGCTACACGTGCGGCTCGAAGATGCTCCCGGCCGGCTCCTGCTACGTCTGCCCCTCCTGCGGCTCGACGAGCGGCTGCTCGTAAGCGACGCGACGGGCCGACGCTCCGGCCCGCACGCGTTCGGCTAGGCTCGCGGCGATGGCGCATCGGCTCACCGGGATCCACCACATCCAGCTCGCGATGCCGGTCGGCGAGGAGGAGGCCGGCCGCCATTTCTACGGCGAGCTGCTCGGCCTGCCCGAGGTGCCCAAGCCCAGCGAGCTCGCGCCGCGTGGCGGCCTGTGGTTCCGCTCGGAGGGTCTCGAGGTGCACCTGGGCGTCGAGCGCGCGGAGTTCCGGCCTGCGACGAAGGCGCATCCCGCGTTCCTGGTGACCGGGCTGGACGAACTGCGCGAACGGCTCGAGGGCGACGGATACCGGATCGACGAGGACGTCCAGCTCGAGGGGTACCGCCGGTTCCACGTGCGGGATCCGTTCGGGAACCGCCTCGAGCTCGTCGAACCCGCGTGACCGAGCTCGCCTTCCGGCGCCTCGACCCGGACGCGATCCTGCCCGAACGGGCGCATCCCGGGGACGCCGGGTTCGATCTCCGCTCGATCGAGGACCTCGAGGTCGGGCCGGGGGAGCGGGCGATGGTGCGAACCGGCGTCGCGGTGGCGATCCCGGGCGGGCACGCTGGCCTGGTGCTGCCGAGGAGCGGGCTCGCGTCCAAGCACGGGCTCACGCTGGCGAACGCCCCCGGCCTGATCGACGCGGGGTACCGGGGAGAGCTGATCTGCTCGCTTGTGAACCTGGACCGAGACGAGAGCGTCAAGATCGCTCGAGGGGACCGGATCGCCCAGCTGGTGATCGTCGAAGTGCCCGAGTTCCGGCCGGCCTGGTTCGACGAGCTGCCGCCGTCCGGCCGCGGGGAGGGCGGGTTCGGATCGACCGGAACGCGGTGAGGATCGGTTGAAGCCCCGCGCCCGGGGCGCCTAGACTCGAGGGCTCACGCGGACGTGGCTCAGCGGTAGAGCACCACCTTGCCAAGGTGGGGGTCGCGGGTTCGAATCCCGTCGTCCGCTCCAG
>CBRGMI010000036.1:0-13276 GCA_967797495.1 uncultured bacterium | reverse complement strand
CGGGGGATGCCCTGTTCGAGGCCTGCTACCTCCCGGAGTTCGCGAAGAGCGTTCGAGCGCTCCGCGACAAGTACGGGGGTTCGTACGACCGTTTCTGGGAGGACTTCCGCGCGCGCCCCGCGTTCTCGAAGGAGGAGGACTCGGTGCTCCTCAACGACTGGTGCATGGCCGCCTGTTACTCGGCCGACGACGACGGGACCGTCCGCCTCCCGTTCGACGTGGCCACGGGCAGGTTGATCGATGACGTGTGGCAACGATGGCTCGACAAGGACCCGGTGAGGATGATCCCGAGATTCGCGGACCAGCTGCGTTCGATGCGCGCGATCTGGGTCGACGGAGGCACCAGGGACGAGTGGTTCCTGGACAACGGCGCGGTCGCGGTCTCCAAGGAGCTCGAGGCGATCGGCGTGGACCACACGCTGGAGCTGTTCGACGCCGGTCACATGGCGATCGGCTACCGGTACCCTCGGTCGCTCGCGTTCCTCGCGCAGGCGCTCGCGAAGTAGCTCCGATCCGATGTGGGAGGATGGAAGCCCAGCCCGCGCAGGAAGGACCCCCCGATGAGCCAGATCTCGACCCCGCAGGTCCCGATGCCCGCGCCGCCGCCCGCCCCGGAGCCGGAAACGCCCAGGCGGCGCCGAGGCATGACCGTCGTCGCGGTCGCCGTGGTGCTGGCCGTCGTGGCCGGCCTGGTCGCGTTCGCGATCACGCGGAGCGACACCGCCGAGGCGCAACCGCTCGCGTTGTCCTTCACGCAGGGGCAGGAGCGGACCTACGACGTTCACCAGACGATGGACGCCAACATCTCGTCCCCGCTGTTCGGCGACCAGGCCCTGTCGATGGACGTCACGCAGGTGATCGGCTGGAAGGTGGTCTCGGTCGACGACGCCGGCACGGCCACGATCGAGGTCACGGTCTCGGACATGAGCGGGACGCTGAACGGGACCGAGGTGCCGTCGGCGCCGTCACCCCCGATCGAGATCCGGATCGCGGCCGACGGCCGCGTCCTGTCCGCGGGCGGGCTCTCGCTCGGCGGCGCCGGCCAGACGCAGGGGTTCGGGTTCCCCGGGATGGGGCAGCTCACCCCGATCCTGCCGGACGACGGCGACGCGGTGTCGGTGGGCGATACCTGGGACAAGGAGTTCTCGCAGGACTTTCCGTTCGGCGAGGGGACGATCGACTTCTCGGCGACGAGCACCTACGTGCGCAACGAGACCGTGAATGGTCGCGAGGCCGCCGTGATCGCGACCCAGATGACCGTCCCGATCGACGCGACGCTGGACCTTGCCGAGCTGGTCGACGCCCTCGGCCCCGAGATCACCGGCGCGACTGGCGCGACCGGCCTGGACCAGCTGGGAGACGGTTCGATCGCCTACCTCGGTCGGGGCACGTTCACCCAGACCAGCTTCGTCGACCTCGATGCACGGGAGCTGCTGAAGACGCAGAGCCGCGGCCGGTTCGACATCTCGATGACCCTCGAGGGGATCCCGGGGCTCGCCGAAGGGTCCGTGGAGATGAACTTCGCGGGCTCGTTCACGCAGGGGCTCGAGCTTCGCTGATCGCGGAACGCTAGCCCGACTGGTCGACCGTTCCGGTCAGGACCAGGCGGCCGTCCGAGTCCACCACGTTCACGGTGGTGAAGCCGCCGAGGCCCTGCGTCCGGAACTGGTGGTAGACCTCGGCCCCACCGTTCGCGTCCAGCTCGTCGATGCGCCCGGCGCGCAGGACCCGGCCCCGGTCGTTCACGAGCTGCACGCGCATCGGGAGCGCGGAGGGGTCGTCGAGCCCGTTCACGATCACCATCACGAAGTCGAGGATCCGCGGCGAGACGAGCTGCAGGGCGAACCCGCCTCCCGTCCCCGATGCGACCGGCGCGAGCTGGCCGATGTGCGTCTCGTTGTCGGACGGGGCTCCCCCGGGGATCACGTTGCCGAGGACCTGCTGGAAGTGCTCGATCGCGATCGCCTGCTCGCGTTGGGCCTGCGCGGCCCGGTCGGCGAACCGCTCGGCGCGACCGGCCATCACGGCGCCCCAGCCGAGGCTCGCGAACACGAGCGCGGCGGCGACCAGGCCGACCGTCGCCGTTCGCGCTCGGCGCCGGGTCCGGGGCGCGCCCGCCGCGCGTCGCACGCGGGCCACGACCTGCTCGCGGAGGCCATCGGGCACCCGGGCCGGCGGGAGCGCGAACGCGAGCGTCGACGCCGCCTGCCCGAGGTCTCCCGCCTCCTTGCGGCACCCTGCGCACGTCTGGAGGTGACGCCGGATGCGCTCGCGCTCGAGCTCGCCAAGCACGCCGATCGCGTGCTCGGGCAGGAGCTCGCGCACCTCGAGGCAGGTCACGGCCGCTCCTTGTCTTGGTTCGCGCGCCGGACCTTGATGAGCGCGGTGCGCAGACGTGTCTTGACCGTGCCGAGCGGGATGCCGTCGGCCTCGGCGATCTCGCGCGCGGTGAGCCCGCCGAAGTAGGCGCGCGCGAGGAGCCGCTTCTCGGCGTCCGAGAGCGACTCGAGGGCGCGGATCGCCGCGTCCCGTTCGATCAGCGGCTCCTCCTCGTCCACCCACTCGAGCTCGGGGACCTCGTCGACCAGGACCAGGTGCGGGCGGGTGACGCCGGTCTCCCGGCGCAGGCGGTCGACGGCGAGGTTGTGCGCGATCGTCATGAGCCACGTCGACAGGCGCCCGCGAGCGGGGTCGAAACGCGCGGCCTTGCGCCACGCGGCGAGGAAGACGTCCTGGGTCAACTCCTCGGCCGCCTCGGCGCTCCCCAGCAGCCGCAGCCCGAGCGTGAAGATCGGGCGGGCGTACCGCGCGTAGAGCGCACGCACGGCGTCCTCGTTCCCCCCAAGGAGTCCCTCCACGAGTTGTTGCTCCTCGCGGGCGAGGAGCGGACCGTCGGGCCGACCGTTCACCCGCACTCCTTCCAGGTATACGCCCGCCGCACCGCCGCGAGCTTGACGGTGGGTCTTCGTCATCATGCCATGCGGTCGGGCATTCGACGCCGGGGGCCGCTCGGCTCCCTCCGGGCTCGGAGCGGACGGTCGGTCAACGCCCGTTCGCCGAGAAGTGCTGGTAGTCCTTGGCCGAGCTCCACCGCCCGCCCCACCCCCAACCGATCCGCCGGAAGGCCCGGACGACGACGTCGCCACGGACGATCATCCCCGGGCGGACGTCCGTTCGGTCGAGGTACCCGCGGCCCTGGCGGGGCGAAACGTGCGTGCCGTCGACGTACGGGTTCTCGACCGGGTTGATATCGACGGCGCGACCGTAGGCGTGCTGGGACCACGTGCTGGTTCCCGCCACGTACCGGCAGTTGAAGGCGGAGGTGTTGTCGTGCCGCATCGAGTCTCGGTCGTCCGCACCGAACCGATCGACGAGCCGGACGCGCCGGATCGGGAACCCGCTCCGATACAGGCGCCGGAATACCCCCAGGATCTCGTCCGCCCACCGCCGATGCACCGCGAGCCGGCCGTGGTGCGGCCGCGCGTCGAACCCGAGGTAGGTGACGCGCACGAGTCGCACGTCCCGGAGCGGCGTCGGGCAGCCCGCGTGCCAGGACGACCCGGTCATGAGCCGCCGCGTGTCCCGGTCGATCCCGCTCACCGACCCGGTGAACGGCTCGCCGCCCACTCCGCCCAGGGCGGGTGAGGCCGACCACGCGATCGCGAGCACGCACGCCACCGTCACGCCGGCCCTCACACCGGGCAGGGTACGCGCCATCCGATCGCGCCGGTGCCATGATGGGGTCGGTGACGTGATGGCCCTCCGACGCGCAGCGGTGCTCGCCTCCCTGGCGGCGGCCTGCGTGGCCCTCGGGGCCGGCGGCGCCGTAGCGCAGTCCGGCTCCCCCGAGGTCGTCGAGCTGCGGATCGACGGCGTCGTGGACCCGTTCGTCGCCGACCACGTAGAGGGAGGCATCGCCGATGCCGCCGACGACGGCGCCGCGGCCGTGCTCCTGACGCTCGACACGCCGGGCGGGCTCGACTCGTCGATGCGGCAGATCACGCAGGCGATCCTGAACGCGGAGGTCCCGGTGATCGGTTACGTGTCACCCGAGGGCGCCCGGGCGGCCTCCGCCGGGACGTTCATCCTGCTGTCGACGAACGTCGCCGCGATGGCACCGGCCACCAACGTCGGCGCGGCGCAGCCGGTGGGCCTGTCCGGCGCGGTGGCGTCCGAGAAGGCCGTGAACGACGCCGCGAAGTACATCGTGAGCATCGCCGAGGCTCGAGATCGGAACGCCGAGTGGGCCGAATCGGCGGTCCGGGACGCCGAGAGCGCCTCCGCCGAGGAGGCGTTGCGGCTCGGGGTGATCGATCTCATCGCCCCGGACGTGCCCACGCTCCTCGCGGACGTGAGCGGCATGACCGTCGAGGTGTCCGGCCAGCCCGTCACGCTCGAGCTGACGGGCGCCACCGTGACCGAGGATCCGATGGGGTTCCTCGCCGGCTTCTTCCACTCCCTCCTGGACCCGAACCTCGCCTTCGTCTTCTTCTGGCTCGGCTTGGCGTTCATCGTGGCCGAGTTCTTCATCCCCGGCGGGATCGTGGGGACGCTCGGCGTCCTGATGTTCGTCGCCTCGCTGGTCGCGCTCGGGATGCTGCCGGTCCAGCTGATCGGGGTGGTGCTGCTCGTGGCGTCGCTCGTGTTCTTCGTGCTCGAGCTGCTCCATCCGGGCGTCGGCCTGCCGGCGATCGCCGGCGTGATCTGCCTGGTCCTCGGCGGGCTGTTCCTGTTCGACACCTCGGTGCCGGGGGTGTCGGTCTCGCCACTCGTGATCGTGCCGGTCGCGATCTTCGCCGCGGTCTTCTTCCTGATCGTCGTCCGCGCGGCGATGCGCCTGCGCCATCGCACCTCGATCACGCGCGACGAGCAGCTGGTCGGTCGGGAGGGCGTCGTCCTGCGCGACCTCAACCCCCGGGGTGTCGTGCAGGTGGCGTCCGAGCACTGGACGGCGGAAGCCGTCAGCGGCACCGCTCGAAAGGGCGAACGCGTCCGGGTCGTCCGGATGGAAGGATTGAAACTCAAGGTCGAACCCACGGAGGCGCCGGCCGCGGCGACCACCGAAGGGCAACCAGGAGGGAGAACATCGTGATCCCGTTGGCGATCGGTGTCGGCGTCGTGGTCCTGCTGCTCATCCTGATCGTCCCGATGGCGATCAAGATCGTCCGCGAGTACCAGCGGCTGATGGTGTTCCGCCTCGGCCGCGCGATCGGCGCCAAGGGTCCCGGGCTGGTCCTGCTGATCCCGTTCGTGGACAAGGGCGTCTGGGTCGACCTGCGCGAGCTGTACCTGGAGATCCCCCACCAGGCCGCGATCACCGAGGACAACGCGACGATCTCGATCGACTTCATCGTCTTCTACCGGGTCGTGGACGCGCGGATGTCGGTCGTCGAGGTCGGCAACTTCGCCGGCGCGGCCCAGAACATCGCCGCGACCACGCTGCGTTCGGTCGTCGGCGACATGTCGCTGGACGACGTGCTGGCCAAGCGCGAGGCGATGAACGAGATCCTCCGCGTCAAGCTCGACGAGGTGACCGAACGCTGGGGCGTGAAGGTCACCAACGTCGAGATCCGCGAGATCATCCCTCCGCCGCAGGTGCAGGACGCCATGACGCGACAGATGTCGGCCGAACGCACGCGCCGCGCGGTCGTGACCGAGGCCGAGGGTGCCAAGCAGGCCGCGATCACCGTGGCCGAGGGCAACAAGCAGTCGGCGATCCTGAACGCCGAGGGCGATCGCCAAGCAGCGATCCTGCGGGCGGAGGGGTTCGCGCTCGCCCTGACGAAGATCTTCGAGTCGGCCCGGGGCGTGGACGCCAAGACGATGAGCCTGCAGTACCTGGAGGCGCTCAAGCAGATCGGCCAGTCAGCCTCGACCAAGTTCGTGATCCCGATGGAGTTCACGAACCTGCTCTCGGGGATCACCGACTACGCGGAGCAGACGTTCGGCAACGGGAGAGCCGGTACGTAGCCACAGTGCCCGCGGAACCGGCGGCGTCCGCCCGGTGTAGAGCGGATGACCGACCGAGTGGAGGGCCGTCCACTGGAGGACGTCGAGCTCGCAAGGCTCGCGCGCGACGGTGACGTTCATGCCTACGGCGAGCTCGTGGAGCGGTACCGGGAGGTGGCGTTCCGCACCGCATGGCTGATCACGCGAAGCTCCGCCGAGGCCGAGGACGCCGCACAGGAGGCGTTCGTGAAGGCGTTCTACGCGCTGGACCGCTTTCGGGCCGGCGAGTCGTTTCGGCCGTGGGTCCTTCGGATCGTGTCGAACGAGGCGAAGAACCGGCGGCGGTCGGTGGGCCGGCGCGAGCGACTCACGGTTCGGCTCGCGCAGGACCGCGGCCCGGGGGACGCGGCCCCGTCCCCCGAGGCCGCGGCCCTGGGGCGCGAGGAACGGGAGGCGCTGCTCGGGGCCGTCGAGCGCCTCTCGGAGCCGGAGCGGCTCGTCGTCACGTATCGCTACCTGCTCGAGCTCTCGGAGGCCGAGACCGCCCGAGCTCTGTCGATCCGGCCCGGAACCGTGAAGTCGCGGCTCTCGCGCGCCCTCGCGCGACTGCGTGACCAGCTGGAGGGATCCAGGGATGGGTGAGCGACCGATGACGACGGAGCAGGTGGCGTCGGCGCTCACGGTGCTGAGCTCCGAGCTCGCATACCCCGCGACCCCGTCGATGCGGAGCGCGGTCACCGCTCGGCTGGAGAACGAGCGTGCGGCCGGGGCCAGGCCCGTGTTCCCGGGTCGCGCGCTCTGGAGCCGGCGGCGGGTGCTCGTGCTCGCGGCGATCGGCCTGCTGGCGGCGCTCGCGCTCGCCGCCGCCGCTCGGTTCGCGATCGGCGCGATCGAGATCCGCGTCCAGCCGGGCGTCACGCCCTCGGCCTCGGCCCCGCCGGTGACGCCCGGCGCGCTCGGCGACCCCCTATCCGTGGAGGACGCGATCGCGATCGCTGGGTTCGAGCCGTCGTTGCCCTCCGGACCCGCCCCCGACGAGGCCTATGTGGTCGACAGCCTGTTCGGCGACCCCGCGCTGCTCTTCGCCTGGCGGCCGAGCACCACGTACCCGGCGGTGCCCGGAACGGAGTGGGGTCTCGTGTTGATGGCGTTCCAGGGTGATGACGAGACGGTCGTCAAGAGCGTGCAGGCGTTCGAGGACGTTCGCCCCGCCAGGGTGGACGGCGCCCCCGCTGCGTGGATCCCGGTGCCGCACGTGCTCGAACTCGAGACCGAGCGCGGCTTCCAGTCGTTCTCGGTCCGCGGCAACGTGCTGATCTGGGAGGTGGACGACGTGACCTACAGGCTCGAGACCTCGCTGGATCGAGCTCAGGCGATCGCGCTGGCGGAGTCGACGAGGTGAGGGAACCAAGGCCCGACCCCCGGTGTAGAGGTTCTGTGACCCAAGCGAAGGGAGGCCACCCGATGGTTGGTCGTATCGCATCGGTGCTTGCGGCGGTTGCTCTGGCGACCGTCCTGACGCCCGCGCCATCCGCGTTCGCAGGTGGGGGCTGCCATTCGGGCGCGACCCAGGGCAAGGGAGACACCGTCGAGCTCGTCGATGCCTGCCCGACCCCGACGATCCTGACGATCGACCCCGGCGGCACGGTCGCCTTCGTGAACAAGGACCCCTTCGCGCACAACGTCATCGGCAGTGCGTGGGGTCATCCCGAGGACCTCAACCAGGGAGAGGCCTTCACGGCGACGTTCGACGAGCCTGGCGTCTATCCCTGGGCGTGCTGGTACCACCCCGGGATGACGGGTGCGATCGTCGTCGGCGACGGTACCGGCGTCGGGAACGGCGAGAGTGTCTCGGTCGCGTCGTTCGGACAGCCGGAGCCCTCGCCGGTCATCGAGGTCCGCACGCTGACCGAACAGGCCAGCTCGACCCCGGCCGTGATGGGCTGGGTAGGCGGCACCGTGATCGGCGTCGGCATCGGCCTCGGGATCGGGGTCCTCGTCCGTCGTCGAACGCGCTCGGCGACCTAGCGGCTCAGCTCGGCAGCGGGATCCTCGCCTGCTGGAGCTGCAGGGTGAAGTCGTGTGGGTTCGACGAGGCGGAGAGCGCCGCCTCGACCGTGACCTTCTCGTCCTTCACGAGCTCGAGCAGGCTCTGGTCGAACGTGCACATCCCGTAGTACCCGCCCTCGGCGATCACCTCGTGGATCTCCGCCGTCTTGTCGGAATCGGAGATCCGTTCGGCGACCCGTCCGGTGTTCACCAAGATCTCGTGGCAGGGGAGCATCCCGCCGTCGCGGGCGGAGACCAGCCGCTGACAGATGATCCCCTTCAGTGCCCCCGCCAGCGTGAGCCGGATCTGTCCCTGCTGCTCGGGCGGGAAGAAGTCGACGACGCGGTTCACGGTCTCGGTCGCGTCTACGGTGTGGAGCGTCGACAAGACCAGGTGGCCGGTCTCCGCCGCCTGCAGCGACGTCCGCACGGTCTCGGTGTCCCGCATCTCGCCGATCAGGATCACGTCGGGGTCCTGTCGCAGGGCGGCTCGGAGCGCCGAGAGGAAGCTCTCGGTGTCGCTGCCGACCTCGCGCTGGTTGATCGACGCCACGTCGTCGCGGAACAGGACCTCGATCGGATCCTCGATCGTTACGATGTGGCTCTGCCGGGTGTGGTTGAGGTGTTCGATCATCGCGGCCAGGGTCGTGGTCTTGCCCGAGCCGGTCGGACCGGTCACGAGGACCAGGCCGCGCTGCTCGTCCGCGAGCCGACGGATCACCTCCGGCAGGCCCATCTCGTCGAAGCTCGGCCCGCCGAACCGGAGCGTCCGGGCCACGGCCGACACCGAGCCACGCTGACGGAACACGTTGACGCGGAAGCGTCCGACGCCGGGGAGCGAGTACGCGAAGTCGACCTCGCCCGCCGCCTCGAACCGCTCGACCCGTTCGGGCGGCACGATGGCCGTGCCGATCGCCTCCATCTCGTCGTGGGACAGGTGCTCACGGTCTAACGGGAGCAGGGCCCCGGACTCGCGCATCTTGGGCGGCGTGCCGACCTTGACGTGCAGGTCCGAGCCGTCGCGCTCGACCAGCAGCGAGAGCCAGCCGTTGAACTCGTCCACGATGCCGCCGCGGCCCACGGCCGTAGACAGGTGGACCGGACGGTCGGCGTCGGGGTCGCCGGCCATCGGCCGGGCGATGTCCTGCCGCCCGGGCTCGATCACCTGATGGACTCCTGAGCGTGCGCGGGCATGGTCCTTGGGTCTATCGGCCGCCACCGGCCATCCCCTGAGCCTCCGGCTCAAGCTCGGGGTTCCCTGACCTCCACCCGGCAGATCGCCCGCTCGGACAGAGGCGTGAACGCCTCGAGGGACAGGGGCGGCTCCAGCGCCCCGAGCATGCCCTCGACGAGCCCGCGGTGGATCGAGCAGACGAGGTCGCGATGGTCGTCCAGCAACTCTCGGAAGGGGCAGTCTCGAAGGGTGACCTCGACGAGCCCGTCGCTCGCCCTGCGGAAGCGCGGGTCGAACCCGGCGGAGGCCATCGCCTCCTGGAGCACCGCCAGGTTGTGCCGGGCGGCGGCGCGGGTGCCAGGCTTCGGGACGCCCCGCGCCGCGAGGTACCGGCCCCACTCGCGTGCACGTTCGGTGGCCCGGGTCCGGGCTCGCGCACCCGAGACCATGCCGGCCAGGATCTCGGCGAGGAGGCGGAAGTCGCGGTTCTCGCGTTCGATCTGCCCGACCGCGACGTACATCGTCTGCGGTCGCCCGACCGTCGCGCCCTTTCGGACCTCGCGCCGGACCAGACCGGCCTCCTCGAGCCGGCGCAGGTGCGGGCGCAGCGTGTTCGGGTGCAGGGACAGGCGCGTCGAGAGCTCGCGGACCGAGACCGGACGGCCCGACAGCCCGAGGTAGCGATACAGCCGGAACCGCGTGTCGTCGGCGAGCGCCTTGTGGATCTCGAGCGGGGTCGGCTCACGAGCGGGCACGGGCGGCTCCTGGCGATCGGCGGGACGGGCCCGCGTCGACGCACGCGAACGCCGGACGTACCATGGGAGAAAGCACGGTTCGCACCGTGCCAATCAGGATAATCCGAGCCCCACCGATCCGAACCGGGATCCGAGACAGAGGCCCCGCCCGTGATCGCGGCGGGTCCGAGGAGGTCATCGCTTGGTCACCCAGGACCAGGTTCGAGAAGCGCTGCGAACGGTCAACGACCCCGAGATCGGCCGCCCGATCGAGGACATCGGCATGCTCCGGGACATCGAGGTCCTGGAGGGCGGTCTCGTTCGCGTGCACATCCTGATCACGATCGAGGGCTGCCCGCTGAAGGACCGGATCACCAGCGAGGTGACCGAGGCGCTCGCGCCCGTCGAGGGCGTCGAACGCGTCGAGGTCTCCCTTTCGCCGATGAGCGAGGAACAGCGCGCTTCGCTGGTCTCGACCCTGCGCGGCGGCGCGGCCCCCCAGCAGCAGCGGACCTTCTTCGCGGGCTCCGATACCACGGTGATCGCCGTCGCCTCCGGCAAGGGCGGCGTCGGCAAGTCCAGCGTCACGGTGAACCTCGCGTGCGCCCTCGCGGCCGAGGGGCACCGCGTCGGGATCCTCGACGCCGACGTCTGGGGGTTCAGCGTCCCCCGCATGATCGGTGTCACCGGAAAGCCCGTCGGGTTCAACGACATGATCCTGCCGATGGAGGCCCACGGCGTGAAGGTGATCTCGATGGGGTTCTTCGTGCCCGAGGAGACACCGGTGATCTGGCGCGGCCCGATGCTGCACAAGGCGATCGAGCAGTTCCTGGGCGACGTGTACTGGGGCGATCTCGACTTCCTCCTGTGCGACCTGCCGCCGGGGACCGGCGACGTGTCGATCAGCCTGGCGTCGTTCCTGCCCGGCGCGTCGATGCTCGTCGTCACCACGCCGCAGGAGGCGGCGCGCAAGGTCGCGGAGCGGGCGGGCAAGATGGCGGAGCGGACCAATCTGCGTCCGATCGGCGTCATCGAGAACATGTCGTGGTTCGTCTGCCCGCACTGCGGCGAGCCCACGCCGATCTTCGGCCAGGGCGGCGGGAACGAGGCCGCGGAGACCCTCGGCGTCCCGCTGTTCGCGCAGGTGCCGCTCGAACCCGCGCTGCGCGAGGGCGGCGACGACGGGGCCCCGATCGTGGTGACCGACCCGGATTCGCCCGCGGGCGAGGCCCTGCGGCGCGCGGCGCGGGAGCTGGCGCACACGACCCGATCGAAGGTCGGCAAGCCGCTCCCGCTCATGGCTCGACCCGGCGCTCCCGTGACGGCCGGCGACCATCACGGCCATGCACACTAGATCAGGGAACGCCGCGATCGGCCGGATCCGCGTCGCCCGAGGGCGCGGCGCGCTCCTCCACCCCCGGTGACGAACGGGCACCTACCGCCCACGCGATCAGCGTGACGATGCAGACGATCGAGACCGTGAGCCCGGTCCACTGGCTACCGGTAAGGCCGAACACCCGCTTGTCGACGCGCAGGAAGTCCTCGAGGACCCGCGTCGCCCCGTAGACCGCGCCGAACACGAGCGTGAGCACCCCGAGGCGCCGGGGCGCCCTCGACAGCGCGTACAGCACCAGGAACAGGCACGTCGCGAAGAACATGTCGTACAACGCGGTCTGATGGACCCCCACGCCCTCCGTGAGGAGCCGGCCCGTCGGTGAGGTGAGCCGGGCCACCTGGTGGGTGATCGTGAGCACCTGGCCACCCTCGAGCGTCGCGCGGCAGCTGCCCTCGGCGCAGGCGAAGCCCGACAGGTTGCCGCCCTCGTACTGGAACGCGAGCAGCCAGCTGGTCGGCTTGCCGAGGTGGTCGCCGATGATCAGGTCGCCGATCCTGCCGAACGCGATCCCGAAGGCGAGCCCGATCACGGCGCCGTCCATCACCTGGAAGAACGAATAGTGATACCTGCGGAACAGGGGGATGTTGATCAGGACCGCGCCGGCGATCCCCCCGAGCAGCGTGAGCCCACCGTTCCAGAGCGCGAGCATGTCGGCCACGCCGTCGAACTCGGAGAAGTGACCGATCACGAAGAACAGACGGGCGCCGATGATCGTGCCGATCAGCGCCCAGAACACCATCGTGTTGATGTGCTCGACGGTGAGCCCGCGCTTGGGCCCCTCGTGCTGAAGGATCCACGCGCCGAACAGGAACCCCACGGCGATCCCGATGCCGTGCGGGCTGATCGCGAAGTCGCCGAACAGGTGGATCCGATCGAGGACCGGCCAGCCGATCGAGGCGAGCACGGGGCGAGTCTATCGGCGGTCGCCGTCGAACGCGGCGGCCACGGCCTTGCCGAGCAGGATGCCGCCGGCCACGTCGGAGGGGAAGTGCACGCCCACGTAGACGCGTGACATCCCGATCGCGGCCGCCAGGCCGTCGAGCGCCGCCCTGGCGAGCGGTCCCGCCCCGAGGTCCCCCGACGTCACGCTGAGGAACGACTGCAGGACGGCGGGATGGCTGCTCGGCCACGAGGTGCCGTTCGGGCGCTCGATGCGCAGGTGCATCTCGTCGAGGCCCGCGTCGTAGGGCCGAGGACGGCCGAACACGCGCTTGAGCCCCTGACCCGCCACCCACGTGACGGACGCCGCGGCGAGGCCTCGTGCGGCCGCCCGACGGTGGCCCGCCACGGCCAGCACGGCGGCCGCACCCACCGACGCCCAGATCGACCCGAGCTCGGTCACGCCGCGGAGCAGGCCGTCGGCCCCGGGACCCCGGTCGCGGTTCCCCTCGCGGAACGCCTGGAGATCGCGCTCGCGGCCGGGACCTGCCGAGCTCCAGGCCCCGACGGCCAGCGCGGCGCCACCCAGGGCCGCCGCTCGAAGGACCGAACGTGCTCGCACGGCGAGGATGATGCGAGAATCCGGCATCGGCGTCACGGAGGCTGGCGATGCGGCGAGAAGGCGACGACCCCGGCCCACCCCGAGATCCGGCCCACAATCCGGGCCAACATCCGAGCCAAGATCCGGGCCAAGATCCGGGCAGGGATCCCGGCGGCGGCCGCGGCGAGCCCGTCCCGCCGCCACGGTCGGGGATCTCGTTCCGCACGGTGCTCATCGCGATCCTCGCGGTCATCCTGATCGTCTTCGCGATCGCGAACTTCAATTCGGTCAGGGTCAACTTGCTGCTGTTCGATACACGCGCTCGCCTGGTCACGGTGATCGTCGTCGCCGCCGGGCTCGGGTTCGTCATCGGCTACTTCGTGGGCCGACCGGGACGCCTGCAGCGCAAGTACCTGAAGCAGCGCGACGAGGGTCTCGACTAGTTGTAGTTCCTCAACACGTTGTTCAAGAAGTGAGAGCCTCCCAGCTCGTCA
>CBRGMI010000035.1:0-13558 GCA_967797495.1 uncultured bacterium | reverse complement strand
GAGGTCACCAAGCGCGGCTCGATCCCCCAGCTCACCGCGCCGGCGATCGGGGCGGCTGGGCTGCGCGCCGCGAGCGGGTTCCTGCTGTTCGCGCTGGCGTTCGCGCTCCGGCGAAGCGGCGAGCCGACCTGGTGGTTCGCCGTCCTGGCGGGTGCGGCCACGGCGGGGGCGTACCTGGGAGACCTGATCGTGCCCCGGCTCCCGGCGAACCTGCGCGAGGAGGCCGTCGTGATCGGCTGTCTGATGGGCGCCGGGGTGGGCGCGACGCTCTCGTTCTTCGCGTTCGAGCTCGTGGTGCTCGTGCTGTTCGCAACCGTCGTGGGCGCGTCCTCCGAGCTCGGGCGGCTCGCGTTCCAGACGCTGATGCAGCGGCTCGCGCCGGGCGGTTCGTACGGGAGGGTGTTCGTCCGTTACGAGATCCTGTTCCAGCTCGCGTGGGTCGGCGGCGCGTTGATCCCGGCGCTCGCGCCGATCGACTTCCGCGACGGCTTCCTGATCCTCGCGGCGTTGTACCTGGTCGCGATCATCGGGTACCTGACCCCGGACATCCTCGCGCGCCGGCGTGGATGAGTTCGCCGATGGGTAGGGTAGGCTCCGCCAGAGTCGTTCCGCGTGTGCGGCGCACCGGGCGGACGTTCGTCGACGAAGGGGGAGTCCGAGCATGGCGGAGTGGGTGAAGGTCGGTTCGGCCGGCGAGGTGCCCGAGGGCGAGGTGACCGCGTTCGGCGTGGGCGAGCGCCAGGTGGCCGTCGCGAACGTCGAGGGCGACCTGCACGCGTTCGACGACACGTGCACCCATCAGCAGTGCTCGCTCGCGGAAGGCGAGCTCGACGGCACGATCATCGAATGCCCCTGCCACGGGAGCCAGTTCGACGTCACGACCGGCGAGGCGGTCGGCGGCCCCGCCGTCGACCCCGTGGGCGTCTTCGAGACCAAGGAAGAAGACGGCGCACTCAAGGTCCTGGTCGACGAGGAGTGACCGCGTTCGTCGTCGTCGGGGCTGGTGTCGCGGGCGCGACGGCCGCCGCCAAGGTCCGTGAGGAGGGGTTCGACGGGGACCTCGTCCTGATCGGCGCCGAGCAGATGGCGCCCTACGAGCGACCGCCGCTCTCCAAGGAGTACCTGCGCGGCGAGTCCGACCACCACTTCGTGCGGCCGCCCGAGTGGTACGCGGAGCACGCGATCGACGCGCGGTTCGGCGCGAAGGCCGAGCGCGTCAACGTCACCGACCGCGTGGTGGAGCTCGACGGCGGCGAGCGCGTGCCGTTCGACCAGGTCGTCATCGCAACCGGCGCGCGCAACCGCAGGCCGAAGATCGACGGCCTCGGCCTGCCCGGGGTGTTCGACCTCCGCTACGCGCCCGACGCCGATGCGATCAAGCTGGCCGCGAAGGAGGGCTCGAAGGCCGTCATGGTCGGGATGGGCTTCATCGGCGCGGAGGTGGCCGCGTCGCTCCGGCAGCTCGGCCTGGACGTCACCGTCGTGGAGTTCTTCGGCACGCCCCTGGAGCGAGTGCTCGGGCCGACGCTCGGCGGCGCGATCGAGTCCCTGCACCGCGATCACGGGGTCGAGATGATCTTCCACGACGGCGCCGAACGGTTCGAGGGCGACGGGCGGTTCGAGGCGATGATCACCAAGGAGGGGCGCCGCATCGAAGGGGACTTCGCGGTCGTCGGTGTCGGCGTCGAGCCCGTCACCGAGGTCGCGGACGGGGGCGTCCCGGTCGACAACGGCATCCCGGTCGACGCCACCCTGGCGACGAGTGTCGAGGGCATCTGGGCGATCGGCGACGTCGCCCGTCACGCTCATCCCGTGTTCGGGTCGATCCGGGTCGAGCACTTCGACAACGCCCTGAAGATGGGGGAGCACGTCGCGAGGAATCTGCTGGGCACGCCCGCGGTGTTCGACGACGCGCACTGGTTCTGGTCGGACCAGTACGACGCCGAGATCCAGATGGCCGGTTTCGCGACCGAGTGGGACGATATGGTCGTGCGTGGCAGCATCGAGGACCGGAGCTTCTCGGCGTTCCTGCTGAAGGACGGCCGGCTTCTGTCGACGTTCAGCATGAACCGGAAGTTCGACGTCCGGCGTTCGATGCCGCTGATCGCCTCGAAGGCGCATCCCGACCGCGAGCAGCTCGCCGATCCCGAGTTCGACCTGCGTCAGCTCCACCCGCCGAAGGAGTGAGGGCGTGTTCCAGCCGAACATCACGCACCTACCCTGCGACCTGAACCAGCAGCAGAAGCGACACGACGCCCGCAAGGACTCGCTCGCGCGAGCGGTCGCGTGGCGGAACGGGAAGCGCTCGCTCCTGGACCGCCTGCTCCGCCGCGGCGAACCCGGGCTCGACCTCTCGGCCGAGGACCTGCGTCCGTGCGAGACCGAGGACGCGTTCCACGGCTTCCTGGTCTAGACGTCGAGCGTCCCGGACGTCGTCGAACTCGTACACCACGCCCACCCGGTCAGGCGTCAGTCGACGGTGAGGCGGGACGCGACCTCCTCCGGCCTGCCCTCGGCCTCCACCACGCCGTCGCGGAACAGGATCACGCGGCTCGAATAGCGCAGCACCTCGGGGTTGTGGGTCGCGGCGAGCACCGCGCCGCCGCGCCGGATCACCTCCCACAGGGCCTCGAGGATCAGGTCGGCGTTCTCGGTGTCGACCTCGGCGATCGGCTCGTCGGCGAGCACCACCTCGGGCTCGCCGATCAACGCTCGCGCCACGGCGACCCGCTGCTGCTGCCCGGCGGACAGCTCGAACGTCCGGTTGTGCATCCGGTCGCCGAGCCCGAGCCGCGCGAGCCACATCTCCGCCCTGGCCTTTGACTCCTCGAGCTCCACCCCCGAGACGCGAAGCGGGAGCTCCACGTTCTCCATGGCCGAGAGCGTCGGCAGCAGCCCGAAGCTTTGGAACACGAAGCCTATCCCGCTGCGACGGAGCGCGATCTGCTCGTCGAACGAGAGCTCGCGGATCGGCCGGTCCTTCCACCGGACCTCGCCCGCGTCCGGCGCGTCCAGGCCCGACAGCACCCCGAGGAACGTCGTCTTGCCCGAACCCGACGGCCCCATCAGCGCCACGAAGTCCTTCGCGGAGAGAGAGATCGATGCGCCGCGCACGGCCTGGACGCCGTTCGCCCCCCGGTAGGTGCGAACGATGTCCTTCGCCGAGAGCAACGGCTCGCGATCGTCCGGCGCGCGGGGTGGGGCGGGGGCCCGGGCGCCCTCGGAACCCGGTGGCCGCCAGCGATCACTCACCGATGAGCCCCCCCTCGCCCTTGCGCCTGATCCTGACCTCGCCGTCGCGGACCTCGACCTCCAGGTCCATGCCGCTGAGCGCGTCGATCGCCTCGTCGGGCAGCCGCGCCCTGCCGTCGGTACCGAGCGGTTCCATCGGCCGTCCCTCGACGAGCAGCTGGCCGTCGCGGAGCCTCAGCTGCCGGTGCGCCCGCTTCGCGGCCAGCAGGTCGTGCGTGACCATCACGATCGTGACCCCGAACTCGTGGTTCACGCTCTGGAAGGCGTCGAGGACGAGGGCGGCCGATCCGCTGTCGAGCTCCGCCGTCGGCTCGTCCGCCAGCAGGATCATCGGCAGGTTCGACAGCGCGACGGCGACCGCGACGCGCTGCTGTTCGCCACCCGAGAGCTGCCCCGGCCTGTGGTTCGCGCGGTGGGGGAGCCCCACGACCTCGAGCAGCTCGCGCGGCGTCCGGCGGGCGGCGGGGATCTTCACGCCGCTCGCGGTCGAGGGGAGCCGGACGTTCTCGACCACGCTCAGGTACGGAACCAGGTTGCGTGCGGTTCCCTGCCACACGAAGCCCACGCGGTCGCGCCGGTACGCGGTGAGCTCGTCCTCGTCGAGCCGTCCCAGGTCGCGACCCTCGACCTCGACCGAGCCGGCGGTCGCGCGGTCCAGGCCGCCGATCATGTTCAGGATCGTCGACTTGCCCGAGCCGCTCGGGCCCACGACGGCCAGGAACTCGCCCTCGCCGACGTCGAAGTCGACGCCGCCGAGCGCGACGACGCCGGTGTCGGCGACGCGATAGATCTTGAACACGTGCCGGAACCGCACGAGCGCCTCGCGGAACGTTCCGACCGGCTCCGCCCCCCTCCGCAGCTCGGTCTCGATCCGCCGGGCCGCCGATCCGCCCACCGACTGGCTCATTCGGCCTCACCACGCAGCACCGAGGTCACCGAGGAGCGGAGCAGCGCGCGGAGCGCCGCGAGCAACCCGATCGCGGACGCGGCCACGATGGCGCTCAGCGAGACCGCGAGCGCGGACCAGTCGAACACGAGGATCGGCGGCGGGAACGCCGACCCGATGCTCCGGCCGACGTACGGCATCAGCAGCCGGAGGACGCCGAACCCGATCCCCGCGCCCGCGAGGATCGCGAACGTGATCATCAGCCCCTGCTCGAGCAACAAGACGCGGCTCACCTGCTTGGGTTCGGTCCCCATCGCCCTGAGCGACGCGAACTCGAACTCGCGGCGCCGCTGCGCGAAGTACAACCCGATCGCCACGCCGAGCACGACGAGACCGAGCCCGCCGACGGCCGTCGCGAAGTTCATCCCGACGGCGAGCGACTGCGGCAGCTGCGCGAGCGCCCCGATGATCGGGCCCGCCGCCTGCGTCGGGCCGGGGATCATCCCGGCCTGCCGCAGGGCCGGTCGGGGATCCTCCTTGCCCATGGCCCACACCTCGTTCAGCGCGAGCCCCGGTTCGGGGATCCGCACCGCCGCGCGCAGGAGCGCGGGCGTCGAGACGACCACGAAGTCGCCGAGCACCGAGGGAAACGCCTGCGCGAGCGCCACCTTCTCGAAGTCGAGCCGCTGCCCGCCGAGCGTGGCGACGAAGGGGGAACCCTGCGAGCGCGAGATCTCGGGGGAGACCAGCGCCGGCAGCGGGCCGATCGGGGGCGCGATGCCCCCCACGACGTGTCCAGCCCCGGTGTCGATCGTGACCGAGATCCCCGACCCCGCCGGGGTCACGGTGCCGTCGCTCCCGCGCCACCGCAGCGGCGTCCAGGTGCCGAGGGCGATGGGTTCGCCCGCGGCCACGTCCCGCAGCTCGAGCGCGAAGGAGTCGGGGGACTCGGACGCCTCCTCGAGGAACGTGATCGACAGGATGGCGTCGGCGCCGTCCAACGCGGCCTCGTACGTCTTCGTGCCCTGCACGATCGTCCCGGCCGAGGCGGTCCGCACGTGATCGTCGTCGGTCTCGTACGTCACCTGGAGCCGGAGGCCCTCGGCGGGCGCGCCGGCCGTGATCGTCGCCGTGAACGACTCCCCCGAGACCGGCACCGCCGGGTCCGGCACCTCGATGTCCCGCAGCCACGTGTCCAGCGGCGTCGTCGAGTAGTCCGATCGCCACCACCCTCCGGTGGCGAAGCGCCGGGGATCGACCGCGATCACCGAGGGCGAGAGGGTGAACGAGCCCCGGAGCTCGAACACGGGTTGGCTCCTGATGACCGCGACGGCGTTCGCCGGGACCGAGCTCGCGGCGATCAGCGGGTCGTCGGGGACGGCGATCTGGACGTTCCAGTCGGCGCCGACCTGCTGATGCGCGGTGTCCTCGTGGTTGCGCAGCACGATCGCCCGGTAGGAGGTCGAGACGATGAGCAGGCCGACCGCGAGCACCAGCAGGAGCGAGGTCGCGAAGCTCGTGCCGGGCGATCGGCTGAGCCGCCGGGTCGCGAGGTAGGTCGGCAGGCTCCTGGTCCGCGCGACCGGGCGGTCGAGCCGGCGCAGGACCCAGAGCAGGAGCCGGAGCGCGAGGAACGAGAGGGCGAAGATCAGCAGCGTCGGAGTCAGGAGCACCAGGGGGTCGAGCTGGTCCCGGGCGCTCGTCGACTGCACCGCCGTCCCTCGGAGCTCGACGAACGTGAACAGCGCGACCGGCAGCACGAACAGCTCGACCGGCACGCGCGAGATCAGCGGACGGTCCTCGCGCGAGAGCAGCCGCCGTTCCTCCAGGATCGTCCGCCGGACGTGCGGCAGCGACAGCAGCAGCAGGGTGATCGCACCGATGAACGCCCCGATCGCGCCGAGCACCAGCGCGAACGTCGACAGGCCGATCGGGAACAGCACGCCCGGCAGGGACGGGCCGTTCGCGTTCGAGGCGAGCTTGGCCAGGGCCATGCCGAGCAGCAGGCCGAGCGGGTACGCCACGATCGCCGTGAAGAGGGCCTGGACACCCTGCGCGGCGAGCAGCTTGCCGCCGGAGAACCCACGGCTGCGCAGGACGGCGAGCTCGAAGGACTGTCTCGACAGCACCAGCGAGCCGACGCCCGCGAGGATCGCGAGCGTGACGGCGCCGATCTGGAACACAACCAGGAAGATCGGGACGCGGAGATCCTCGACCCGCTGCCGCACGAGCGTGATGAGGGTGTCCAGGCCGGTGCTCACCTGCAGCTGCGTGAACTCGGGCGTCGCGCGGAGCTCGTCGGAGATCCGTTCGATCTCCTGGGGGATCCGTTCCGCCCGAACGAACGGGACCCCGACCAGGTCGAGGTAGACGTCCCACACGTACTCGCTCGTCACCCCGAGCGCCGGCGCCACCTCGAGGTAGCCGGCGCGGTCCATCAACGCGGGAGAGAGCTCGGTCGAGTCCGGTGGCGGGAACGGCGTCTGGTCGCCGAACCAGAAGGTGTCCTCGCGATCGGGCGGCTCGAAGCGACCGACCAACGTGAGCTCGGCCTGTTCCCCGGTCGGGCCGACCGCTGTCACCGTCTCGCCGAGGTCCACGCCGAGCAGCCGGGCGATCCCGCCGGGGAGCGCGATCTCGCCGGGCCCCCGCGGAGGCTCGCCCTGGAACGGCAGGTGGTCGGTGGCGCCGTCGCGGAACAGCAACGTGAGCGAGAGCGGGGCGTTCGGATCGGCCCCGACCAGCCGAACGGTCCCGCGGCCCTGCGGGATGATCTCGCCGACCGGCAGACTCGAAACCTCATCCTCGAGGGTCGCGTTGGCCGTCTCGTAGTCGTACGCCGGGTTGCCGTAGGTCAGGAACCGGACGTTCTTCACGGTGACGGGGGCCGTCGAGACGGCGGAGGACAGGATCGCCTCTCGGGCGGCGTCCGCGTAGATCGGCCCCGCGACCAGCACGCCGATCGTGAAGCCCAGCGTGACCACGATCGCCAGACCCAGCAGGCGCTGGGCGAAGAACCGCTTCAGCAGGAAACGCAGGGTCGCCATGACAGCACGAACGCCGCCGGAGACCTGGCGGCGAGACACACGATGATACGCTGAGCCGACGCGCCCGAGATGGGCCGCGCACGCACGGTTCCGCACCCTCGCGCGGCGACCAGCGCACACGACCGGAGCACACGACAGGAGCACGTCCAGATGGATCGTCCCGAGATCATCCTGGCTCCCGGCCCGACCCCGATCCCGCCCGAGGTGCTGCTCGCGCAGGGCAGCCCGCTCGTCTACCACCGCGGTCCCGGGTTCGGCAGGCTGATGCGCGACGTGACCGCTCGTCTGAAGGAGCTCTACCGGACCGACACCGCCGACGTGCTCCTGATGACGTCATCGGGCACCGGCGGGCTCGAATCGGCGATCCAGAACGTGTTCTCGCCCGGCGACGAGGTGCTGGTGCCACTGGCCGGGTTCTTTTCCGAGCGGTGGACCAGGCTCGCGGAGGCGCACGGCCTCGTCGTGCGGACGATCGAGTACGACTGGGGCCGCAGGGTCGTGCCCGAGGAGGTCGCGGCCGAGCTGTCCGAGCACCCCGTGAAGGCGGTCCTGCTCACGCACTCCGAGACCTCGACCGGCGTGATCCAGCCGATCCGCGACCTCGCCCGCGTCGCGAACGAGGCGGGGGCGCTCGTCGTGGTCGACGTCGTCTCGAGCCTTGGCGCGGTGCCGTTCGCGTTCGACGAGTGGGGGATCGACGTCGCGATCGGCGGATCGCAGAAGGCGCTGTCGGCCTCGCCGGGGATCGCGTTCGTCGCGATCTCGAAGCGCGCGTGGGCGATGCAGCGTGCGGCCACGATGCATCGGTTCTACTTCGACTGGTCGATCTACAAGGACTACGCCGACAAGCCGGAGCCGGAGAACCCGTGGACGCCCGCGATCAGCGTGATGCAGGGCCTGCACGCCGCGCTCGAGCTGTACTTCCAGGACGGCGTCGACGTCGCGCTCGAACGCCACCGCACGCTCTCGCGCGCGGTCAAGGACGGCGCGCAGGCGCTCGGGCTCGACCTGTTCGGCGAGGGCCTGGACGACAACTGGACGGTCACGGCGATCCGCGCTCCGGAGGCCGCCGACGCCGACACGATCGGCGAGCGAATGCGGTCGGACTTCGGCTGCGTGATCGCGCCGGGGCAGGGCCCACTCAAGGGAACGGTGTTCCGGATCGGGCACTTCGGCTACTTCAGCGAGCTCGACATCGTCCGTGGCCTGGCCGCTCTCGAGATGACGCTCGAACGGCTCGGCCACCCGGTCAAGCGCGGCGCGGCGGTCGCGGCGGCCGAGGGCGTCTTCCAAGACGCGTTCGGCGCCTGACCGGATGGCGAATGCCGCCGTGCGGGTGGGCGGGTCATGAGGGTGCTCGTCACCGAGAAGCTGTCGGACGCGGGCCTCGATCAGCTCCGCAAGGACTTCGAGGTCGACGTGCGACCCGAGCTCGCGGCCGACGGCCTGCCCGAAGCGATCGCCCCCTACGACGCGCTCGTCGTTCGGTCGCAGACCCAGGTCACGTCGGACGTGATCGAGGCCGGCGACAACCTCAAGGTCGTTGCCCGCGCCGGAATCGGGCTCGACAACGTCGACGTCGACGCCGCGACCCGACGAGGCGTGATGGTGGTCAACGCGCCGTCGTCGAACATCGTCTCGGCGGCCGAGCACACGATCGCGCTGCTGCTCGCGCAGGCCCGGAACATCCCGCAGGCGCACGACGACCTGAAGCGCGGCCACTGGGACCGGTCGAAGTGGCAGGGGGTCGAGCTCCAGGGCAAGACGCTCGGGATCGTGGGGCTCGGACGCGTCGGCGCGCTCGTCGCGCAGCGAAGCGTCGCGTTCGGGATGCGCGTGATCGCGTATGACCCGTACGTGCCGCGCGAGCGCGCGAAGGAGATGGGCATCGAGCTGATGCCGAGCCTCGAGGCGCTGCTCGTGCAGTCGGACTTCGTCACGATCCACCTGCCGGGCTCGCCGGAGACCGAGGGACTGATCGGGGAGCGCGAGCTCGCGCTGGTGAAGGAGGGCGCGCGGCTGGTGAACACGTCCCGCGGCGGCATCGTCGACGAGCAGGCGCTCGCGAAGGCGCTCGAGGACGGCCGGGTCGCCGGGGCCGCTCTGGACGTGTTCGAGCACGAGCCTCCGGAGGACTCGCCGCTGTTCGGGTTCGAGCAGGTGGTGACGACCCCCCACCTGGGGGCCTCGACCGCCGAGGCGCAGGACAAGGCCGGTACCTCGGTGGCCGAGATGGTGCGCCTCGCGCTGAACGGCGAGTTCGTCCCGTACGCCGTGAACGTCTCGGCCGCGGCGGAGGTCGCCGAGATCGTGCGCCCATTCCTCCCGCTCGCCGAACGCCTCGGCGCTCTCCTCACCGGTCTGGCCGAGGGCGCCGTCCGGACCGTGCAGGCCCAGTACCTCGGCAGGATCGGGGAGGCGGACACCCGCGTGCTCACGCTCGCGGTGGTGAAGGGCGTGCTCCAGGGCGTGGTCCACGAGCCCGTGTCGTTCGTGAACGCGCCGATCATCGCTCGCGAACGCGGGATCGCGATCAGCGAGACGCGCTCGTCGGTCTCGAGCGACTACGTGAACCTCGTCGCGGTGACCGCCGAGACCGACCAGGGCGAGGTCTCGGTCGCCGGCACCTTGGTCGGCAAGCGCAACGACCAGCGCGTCATGCACGTGAACGGCTACGACATCGAGATGGCGCCCGCCACCAACATGCTGTTCTTCGAGTACGAGGATCGCCCGGGCGTGATCGGCAAGGTCGGAACGATCCTTGGCGAGCACCAGGTCAATATCGCGACGATGGACGTCGGCCGAGCCTCACGCGGCGGCACGGCGTTGATGGGTCTCACGCTCGACAGCCCCGCGGGCCAGGACGTGATCGACGAGATCACCTCGGCGATCGGCGGCCGTTCGGCGCGGTCCATCGTCCTCCCGGATTGAGTCGGCGGATCAGGGAAAGGGCGGGATGTCGAGAGACGTTGCCGTCTCGCCCCGCAACGAAGGACGATGACGGCCAAGGTGGAGGCTCCAGACGTCCGATACGCATGGAGCGGCGCAACCGCGCTGGCGTATCAGATCGTTGGTGATGGCCCCGTCGACCTCGTCTACCTCCCCCAGTTCATCCAGAACCTCGAATGGACCTGGGGCCATCCGCTCTACGCGAGATACTGCCGTCGACTGGCATCGTTCTCGAGGCTGATCATTATTGACCAGCGCGGCCACGGGTGCTCCGACCACTCAGACCCGCATGACTTCCCCTCGCTTGAGACGCAGGTGGACGACGTGCTGACGGTGATGGATGCAGCGGGCTCCGCTCAGGCGGCTCTGTTCGGGTCGCAGGAGACCGGGTTCATCGCGACTCTGGCTGCCGCAACCCATCCTGGTCGGGTCTCGGCGCTGATCTTGTATGGCGCCACGGCGAGCTACTCACGCACCGACGTCCTGCCCTGGGAGTGGTCGAGGGAGCGGTGGGATGAAGACATCGAGTGGATGAGGGAGTGGGGTACGCATCGCCATGCCGCGCGCTATCTCGGCTACGCGGCGCCCTCTCTCGTGCACGACGAGGAGACCGTGCGCTGGTTCGCCGCCGCGGAGCGCCTCACGATCGGGCCCGGGGGCGCCGTAACCGAGCTACGCCGCGAGATGGAGACGGACCTCACGCATGTGCTCTCAGCGATCAACGTCCCTACGCTCGTTCTGCACCGCACGAGGGATCCGAGCCAGTCGGTCCGGAGCGGTCGGTACCTTGCATCCAAGATCCCCGGCGCGAAACTCGTCGAACTACCCGGAGAGGACAGCCTTGTCTGGGTCGGTGAAGCGGACACCGTCGAGGACGAGATCGAGGAGTTCCTCACCGGCACTCGCCGAAAGGCGCCCCCCGTAGATCGAGCGCTGGCCACCGTGCTGTTCACGGACGTCGTGGGCTCCACGCAGGTAGCCGCGAGACTCGGGGACGCTCAGTGGAAGGACGTGCTCGCCGAGCACCACCGGCTTGCCAGACGGCGGATCCAGGAGTACCGGGGACGGGTGGTCAGCACCGCTGGAGACGGGATCCTCGCCGTCTTCGACGGACCCGCCCGCGCCGTTCGATGCGCCCAGGAGCTCGCGGATGCCATGAGGTCACTCGGGCTCGAGATCCGGGCGGGCTGTCACACGGGTGAGGTCGAGCTCGACGGAGATGAGGTGCGAGGCATCGCCGTGCACATCGGAGCTCGCGTTGCGGCGATCGCCGGGCCGTCGGAGGTCCTCGTCTCGAGAACGGTACGAGACCTCGTCGCGGGATCGGGTCTGTCTTTCGAGGATCGTGGCGAACACGCATTGAAGGGCGTACCCGATCGCTGGCAGCTCTTCCGCGTCGCCGACTGAGAGTGTCTTCCACTGCGTACGCATGTGACGTTCGTCACAAGCGCTTCCTTCGCATGATCCGCGCTGCTACACTCGTTCGGTCATGAGGCGACTCCAGGTGTCGTTCGGGAGCAGGAAGACGGGTCTCATCCCGTCCTTCATCGCGGCCGTCTAGCGGTCGCGACCCCCGCCCCTCCGGCGGGACCGCCCGAACCACCGTCCCTCGATCCAACCGAGTCACAGGAGTCGTCCGATGCGTTCCAACACACAACCTCGCAGCGCCGTTCGAAGGCTCGCGCTCGCACGCCTGATCTCGATCACGGGCGGCGCTGCGGCCTTCGCCGCGCTGAACTTCACCATCTACGAGCGGACCGGCTCGGCGACGTGGCTCTCGGCGTCGCTGCTGCTGACGTTCGGCGTGTCCGGTGTGTTCGCGCCGCTCGGCGGGATGCTGGGCGACCGCTTCGACCGCAGGCGGGTGATGATCGCGTCCGATCTCGCGGGCGCCGCGTGCTTCCTCGCGCTGGCCTTCGTGCACGAGCCGGCGCTGCTCCTCGCGCTGGGGTTCGTGGCGGCGGTCGTGGAGGCGCCGTTCTGGTCCGCCTCGGCCGCAGCGATCCCGAACCTGGTCGGCAAGGACGACCTGGCGTGGGCGAACGGCCTGCTCCAGGTCGGCGGGAACGCGGGGATCATGCTCGGGCCCGCCCTGGGCGGCGTACTGCTCGCGGCGATCGGGCCGGGGATGGTGTTCGGCCTGAACGCCTTCTCGTTCGTCGTCTCGGCGGCGATCATCGCGACCGTCCGCGGACGGTTCGCGGAGGACCGGACCGAGCACGACGACGAGCACCGCGGGTTCCGCGCGGGGTTCGTGTTCATCGCGCGTGACCGCGTGCTGCGCACGATCGTCCTCGCGTGGGTGGCGCTCGTCTTCGGGATCGGGCTGGCGATGGTGGCCGACGTCCCGCTCGCCGAGTTGTTCGGGTCGGGCTCGACCGGCTACGGGCTGATGATCGGCGCGTTCGGCGCCGGGTCCGTGCTCGGGTCGCTCGCGGGTCGGAGGCTGCACGAGCGCAACGAGGCGCGCGCGCTGATCATCGGCACGATCGTGATGGGCGCCACGACCGCGGGCATCGCGCTCTCGCCGTGGTTCCCACCGATCCTCGCGCTGCTCGTGCTCTGCGGCGCCGCGGACGCGGTGATCATGATCGCGGACCGGAGCATCCAGCAGCGCCGGACGCCCGACGCCGTGCGGAGCCGCGTGGTGGGCGCGTCGGAGGCGATGATCGACATCGCGTTGTCGATCGGGTTCGTCCTGGGCGGCCCCGCGGTCGCCGCGCTCGGCCCGCGCGCCGTGTACGCGATCGGTGGCGTGTGCGGGCTGCTCGGCGCGGTGGTGCTCGTGCCCGTGCTGCGGGCCTCTCGGCGGGCGAGCGCGGCTTCGGCCGTTACCGATCCCGAGACCGAGGACGAGGACGTGCAGGAACACGTCGAGGCGGACGAGCGAGTCGTCGCTCGGGTCGCGGGCTAGACGGAGGTCGGAGAGCGGATGGACACTCGACCGGTGACCGCCCCCCGATCCGCCGTTCGAAGGCTGGCGACCGCCCGCCTGATCTCGATCACCGGCGGGGCCGCGGCCTACGCGGCGCTGAACTTCACGATCTTCGAGAAGACCGGCTCGGCCTCGTGGGTCGCCGTGTCGCTGCTGCTCACGTTCGGGGTCCTTGGGTTCATCGGGCCGCCGGCGGGGATCCTCGGCGACCGCTTCGACCGACGGAAGGTCATGATCGCCTCGGAGCTGGCCGGAGCGGTGTGCTTCGGGATGATGGCGTTGTCATCCGAGCCGGCGTGGCTCCTGACGTGGGCGTTCCTGTCCGCGGTCGCGGAGGCGCCGTTCTTCTCGGCCTCCGAGGCGGCGATCCCTAACGTCGCGGGGCCCGAGCTCACGACGTGGGCGAACAGCCTCGTCAGCGCGAGCCGACTCTCCGGGATCGCGGTCGGTCCGGCGCTCGGCGGGGCGCTGCTCGCCGTGTCGAACAAC
>CBRGMI010000034.1:0-13963 GCA_967797495.1 uncultured bacterium | reverse complement strand
CGGTCGCCGCCCTCTCGGGCGCGACGGGCGCCGCGCTGATCTCGATGGTGTGCAATCTCACGATCGGCAAGAAGGGCTACGAGGAGGCCGTGGAGCGGATGCGCTGGATGCTCGAGGAGGCCGAGGCCGCCAGGACCGAGTTCCTGGAGCTGGCGGATCGGGACGCGACCGCTTTCGACGGCGTGATGGCCGCGTTCAAGATGCCCAAGGAAACCGACGCCGAGAAGGCGGCCCGCTCGCAGGCGATCCAGGCGGGCTACGAGTCGGCCGCGAGGGTCCCGCTCCAGATCGCCAAGCGCGCGGCCGATCTGATGGAGCTCGCGCGCGAGACCACCGAGATCGGCAACGTGCAGGCCGCGTCGGACGGCGCGTGCGCCGGGCAGGCAGTGGCCTCGGCCGTCTGGTGCGCGACCTACAACGTCGAGATCAACGCGGCGGCGCTGAAGGATCCGGCGAAGGGGCAGGCGCTCCGCGACGAGGTCTCGGCGCTCCGGGCGAGCACCGCCGCCCTGCTGGACGCGACCAACGCGGCGTTCGCCTCGCGCATCGGCTGACGGTGCGCACGTTCGAGCCCGGGGAGTCCGCGGCGCTCCGCGAGATCTGGGACGGCCGGATCTGGAGCGCCCGGCCGGTGACCGTGGTCGAGGACGCCGTGGAGCAGATCACGCTGTTCACCCCCGCGGGTGCGCTCTGGATGGCCCCGTTCCGGGACGGCAAACGGCTCAAGATCCAGGAGGCCGAGTACGAGCTCGTCGAGCAGCCGTACGAGGCGCACGTGCTCGGGTTCGCGTGGCCGGGGAGCTCGGCGGCCGTGCTGCTCTTCTACCGGTCGGACTGGTCGCCCTCGCACTGGTACGTGAACCTCGAGGACCCGCTACGCCGCTCCCCCGTCGGGTTCGACACGCTGGATCACAAGCTCGACGTGATCGTGGAGCTCGACGGGTCGTGGCGCTGGAAGGACGAGGACCAGTTCGCCGAGATCGTCGAACGTGGCCTCCTCGATCCCCAGCAGGAGAAGCGCCTGCGCGCGGAGGCCGAGGACGCCGTCCGTCGGATCGCCGAGCGCGAGCCGCCGTTCGACCGTGACTGGTTCGGCTGGCGACCCGACCCCGCCTGGCCCACGCCGACGCTGCCCGAGGGATGGGACCGCGTGTGAACGATGCGGGTTGCCGGGCGACGGGCGTTCGGCGAGGCTAGGCGCCGTGGATCTTTCGGGCGCCGCCGTTCGCTTCCCCGGGCTCCGGCGGGAGCAGGACGGACGGACGGTGCTGTTCGCCGACGCACCGGGCGGGTCCCAGGTCCCCGACGCCGTGGTCGAGGCGATGGCCGACTACCTGCGGCGAAGCAACGCCAACGCCCACGGCGCGTTCGCGACGAGCCAGGAGACCGACCGGGTGATCGAGGAGGCGCACCGGGCGGCCGCCGACCTGCTGAACGCGGACGCCGACGAGGTGGTGTTCGGCCCGAACGCGACCACGCTGCTGTTCGCGATCTCCCGCTCGATCGCCGGGTCGCTCGGTCCTGGCGACGAGGTCGTCGTGACGCGGCTCGATCACGACGCGAACGTCCGCCCGTGGGTCCTGGCGGCCGAGGACGCCGGCGCGACGGTCCGGTGGGTCGACGTCCGGGAGGAGGACGTGACGATCGATCGGGAGTCCCTCGAGGCCGCGCTGTCCGAACGCACCAAGGTGGTCGCGTTCACGCTCGCGTCGAACGCGGTCGGGACCGTCACGCCCGCCGCCGAGCTCGTCAGCCTCGTCCGCGACCGGGCGAGCCGTGCGATCGTCGCGTGCGACGGGGTCCACCTCGCGCAGCACCGAGGCGTCGACGTGCGCGAGATCGGCGCCGACCTGGTGGTCTGCTCTCCCTACAAGATCTTCGGCCCGCACCTCGGGATCCTCTTCGGGCGACGAGAGGTGCTCTCCTCGCTCCGGCCCTACAAGGTCCGGCCGGCCGAGGACGCTCTCCCCTTCGCGTTCGAGACAGGGACCCAGAACCACGAGGGGTTCGCGGGCTGGATCGCAGCGGTCGGCTACCTGGCGGAGCTCGGCGATGGCGGCGGCCGGCGGGCGGCCGTCCGGGCCGCGTTCGAACGCGCGATCGTCCCGTGGGAGGCCGAGCTGTCCCGCAGGTTCCTGGTGGGGATCCGCGCGATCCCCTCCGTGCGCCTGTACGGGATCGGCGATCCCGAGCGCGCGGGAGAGCGCACGCCCACGTTCGCCATCCGTGTCGCCGACCAGCATCCGGCCGAGACCGCGAAGAGGCTCGCCGAGCGCGGGATCTTCGTGTGGGACGGCAACTACTACGCGCTCGAGATCATGGAGCGCCTCGGGTTGGAGGACTCGGGCGGGGCGGTGCGGATCGGGTTCTGCCACTACAACACGCCGGACGAGGTGGACCGCGTGCTCGAGGAGCTCGCGACCCTCGGGTAGCCCGATGCATCCCGCGAGGTGCGCGAGCTCGCGTTGCTAGGATGACGCGGCTCCGGCGACCTCCGACCGAACCGGAGCGAGGGAACGGTATGCGGATCCTGATCCTCGGCGGCGACGGCTACCTCGGGTGGCCGACCTCGATGCACTTCGCCCGCAAGGGTCACGAGGTGCACGCCGTCGACGACTACCTCCGCCGCAGAGCGCACGCGGAGGCGGGGACGGACTCGCTCACCCCGATCGGCGCCTCGCTGCCGGCCCGTGCCGAGGCCTTCCGCGAGGTCACGGGTCTGGAGATCGGCGTCACCGAGGGCGACCTGACCGACTGGAGCGTCGTCGAGCGTCTGTTCCGCGAGTTCGAGCCCGAGGCGATCGTCCACTACGGCGAGATGCCGAGCGCCCCCTACTCGATGATCGATCGCGAGCACGCGGTCTTCACGCAGACGAACAACGTCGTGAACACGCTGAACGTCCTGTACGCGATGGCGGAGATCACCCCCGAGGCGCACCTGGTCAAGCTCGGGACGATGGGCGAGTACGGCACGCCGAACATCGACATCGAGGAGGGGTACCTCGAGGTCGAGCACAACGGGCGTTCGGACACGCTCCCGTTCCCCAAGCTCCCGGGGTCGATGTACCACCTGTCCAAGGTCCACGACTCGCACAACATCCACTTCGCGTGCCGGGTCTGGGGGCTCCGGGCCACCGACCTGAACCAGGGCGTCGTCTACGGGATCGAGACCGACGAGACCAGGCTCGACGAGCGCCTGCTGACACGCTTCGACTACGACGAGGTGTTCGGCACGGCGCTGAACCGCTTCTGCCTGCAGGCCGTGATCGGCCAGCCGGTCACCCCGTACGGCAAAGGCGGACAGACGCGCGGCTACCTGAACATCGTCGACACCCTCCAATGCGTGGAGCTCGCGGTCCTGCACCCCGCCGTGGCAGGCGAGTTCCGGGTGTTCAACCAGTTCACCGAGCAGTTCTCGGTCGTCGAGCTCGCGGAGCTCGTCCGGCACGCGGGTTCGGAGGTGGGGCTCGACGTGCGGATCGAACACGTCGACAACCCGCGCGTCGAGCTCGAGGACCACTACTACAACGCGAAGCACATCAAGCTGCTGGAGCTCGGCCTGCAGCCGCATCTGCTCTCGGAGACGCTGATCGGGTCGATGTTCGACGTGATCGAGCGCCACAAGGATCGCGTGATCGCGGACCACATCCTGCCCGCCACCAGGTGGCTGGGCGTGCGGGAACGCTCCCCCGGCTGAGCCGGCCGATTCTACCCATCGCGTAGAGTCGGGCCATGTGGCTGCTTCGCGTGCTCGGAGCCCTCTTCGCGGTCGGCTTCTTCGCGCTCGTCGTCGTGCGTTACGAGCGCAAGCAGGTCAGCCGCCTCACGCTGATCATCTCCTCGGTCATCTCGGTCGCGATCCTGCTGCTCGCGATCGCGCCGGGTCTGTTCAACCCGCTGTTCGAGACGTTCAACTTCCAGCCCGGCACCGGCCTGCGCCTGACCGGCGTCCTGCTCGCGGCGGTCGTGATCCTGTTCCTCCTCGTCGTCCGGCTGCAGTCGAACGTCGACACGAACGATCGGTCGATCCGCCTGCTTGTCGAGTCCATGGGCCAAACAGCCTTCGACTGGGACGCGGCGGCCGAGCTGCCCGACGGCCGTCGAATCGTCGTCATCTCTCCGGCACTCAACGAGGCCGAGAACGTGGGAGCGGTGATCCACGCCATGCCCTCGGAGGTCGACGGCCACGTGGTCGTGCCCATCGTCATCGACGATGCGTCCGACGACGGCACGGCCGACGTTGCGAGGGAGGCGGGCGCGTTGGTCGCCAGCCTGCCGATCCGGCGCGGGGGGGGCCTCGCCCTGCGCGTCGGCTACGACGTCGCCCTCAAGCTCGACGCCGACGTGGTGGTGACGATCGATGCCGACGGCCAGCACCAGCCCGAGGAGATCCCGATCCTGGTCAAGCCGATCCTGGACGGCGAGGCCGACCACGTGAACGGGTCGAGGATGATCGGCGACTTCGAGCGCGAGAGCCTGATCCGCCACCTCGGCGTCCACTTCTTCTCACGCGTCGTGACGATCCTCACCGGTCAGCGCGTCACCGACATCTCGAGCGGCTACCGCGCGACGCGCGCAGACACACTCCGTAGGCTCCTCCTCGAGCAGGATCAGTTCTGGACTTCCGAGGTCACGATCGAGGCCCTCCGCAAGCACGCGCGGGTCGTCGAGGTCCCCGTGACGTTCCTCACCAGACGCGGCGGCGAGTCCAAGAAGCCGAAGTCGTTGCGCTACGGCTGGAACTTCTCGAAGGCGATCGTCAAGACCTGGCTGCGCTAGCCGCCGCGACCTCTCCCGCCAGACGCGCGTTGGACTCGAGCAGCGCCAGGTTCGCCTCCAGGCTCTCGCCGTCGGTGCGTTCGGACAGGCACGAGAGCAGGAACGGCGTGATCGCCTTGCCACGGACGCCCTCGCGTTCGGCGATCCGTTCGCATGCCCTGACCGCGTCCTCGACCACCCCGGCGTCCATCGCGAACGCCTCGGGGACCGGGTTGCACAGGAGTACCGCGGCCTCGGCGTCGAGCTCGCCGAGCGCCCGCGCGATGCGGGCGGCGTCCTCCGGCTCGTTCACCCGGTCGTCGAGGTCCACCTGGGCCTCGCGCGCCAGGAAGAACGGCAGTCGCCAGCAGGCGTAGCCCACCACGCCGACGCCGAGCTCCTCGAGCCGCTCCGCGGTCGCGACCGGGTCGACGATCGATTTCGGACCTGAGCACACGAGCAGGACCGGGGTACGGGCGAGCTCGATCAGGTCCGCGGAGACGTCCCCGCTCCCCGGATGCACGCCACCGATGCCGCCGGTCGCCCCGACCACGATCCCTGCCCGGTGCGCCGCCCAGATCGTGCTCGAGACCGTGGTGGCGCCCAGGCCACCCGAGGCGACCGCCACGGGGAGATCGCGTCGGGCGACCTTGGTGGCGCCTCCGGGCTCGGCGAACACGCGCAGCTCGTCCACCGAGAGCCCCACCACCACCTCGCCCCGGGCCACGCCGATCCACGCGGGGACGGCGCCGGCCGAACGGATCGCGGCGCTCATCCGCTCGACGCACTCGAGGTTGCGGGGCCGCGGAAGCCCCTGGGCGACGACGCTCGTCTCGAGCGCGACCACGCCGTCCCCGGCGGCCAGCGCGCCCGCGACCTCGCTCGAAGGTCGGACGACGCTCAGCGCCGCCGCCTCCCCGAGGTCCCCTCCTCCTCCTCGACCGACCGAGAGCGTTCGGGCCAGGTCTCGTAGCTCGCGGCGACGCGAGCGCCCGCCCGGCACGCCGAGGCCAGGGCGTCGCCCGGCGAACGTCCGGCAACGAGCGATGCCAGGAACACGCCGTTGAAGGCGTCCCCGGCGCCCGTGGGATCCTTCTCGATCGCGGCGTCCGTCGCGTTGCGGATCACGAGCCCCTCCCACGACATCAACGCCCCCTCGTCCCCCTGCTTGATGCACACGACGTGAAAGCGACGCGACAGCTCGTCGACCGCGGCGGCGCCCCGTCGATCCGTGAGCTCCTCCGCCTCTCGTTCGTTCGCGAGCAGCATCGTCGCGGGCGCGCACGCCTGGAGGAACCGCTCCGCCCCGAAGGTGCGGATCATCGGCCACGACGCCGCGTCGACCGCGACGAACCGCGCGCGGGCGCGCTCGAGGGCGGCGACGCCGGCCGCCGAGGTCGGCTCGAACAGCAGCGAGTACCCGGACACGAGGACCGCGCCGGCCTCGAGGCGTTCGGGCAGGTCGTCGGGCGAGAGCCGGCCGCCCGCGCCACGGTCCGCGACCATCGAGCGCTCGCGCGGCTCGTGGACCACGAGCATCGTTCCGGTCTCGGCGGTCCGGTCGATCGCCAGCGCGGGTTCGACACCGCGGGCGATCAGCTCGTCGCGAAGCAGCGCGCCGGCGACGTCCGAGCCGATCCGGCCGTGGACGCGGGACGTGGCGCCGGCCTCCACGGCCCAGACCGCGGCGTTGGCAGCGCTCCCGCCGGGTCGAACGAGTACCCGCCCGTGCACGTCGCCGCCCTCCTCCAGACCGTCGGAGTCGACCCGCACGTCGATCATCACGTCGCCCACCGTCACCACGTCCATCGCGCAGCAGCCTACCGGGTACGGTTTCGGTGATGAGAGCCGGGATGCGGCGCGCGTTCAGCCGGCCTCCGCGATCCCGGCAGCCGCCTGCGAAGCCCACCGCCCGAACGCCTCCCAGAACGGGTCGACCCCCGGGTGTTCGAGCGGCCGGTCACCGCCGCCGGTGACCAGGACCACCCCATCGGCCGCCTCGGTCACCTCGCCAACGATCGCACTCTCGATCCCCGCGGTGGCGAGGGCGTCGACGAACGCCTCCGCCAGGTCCGGCACCGCCGTCGCGATGAGGGTGCCCTCGCTGATCGAGGTGTAGGGATCGATCCCGACGTGCTCGCAGACGGCGCGCACCTCCTCGCGCACCGGGATCGCGTCGAGCTCGATCCGCAGGCCGACCTCCGACGCCGAGGCGACCTCGGTCAGCCCGCCCAGCACGCCGCCCTCGGTGGCGTCGTGCATCGACGTCACGCCCTCGTCCCGGAGCCCGAACGCCCGCGCGACGCTCGCCTCGGGCACCACGGTCATCCGCTCGAACAGCGCGTCGGCGCGTTCGACCACCTCGGCGCCGACGCCCTCGGTCAGGCGTTCGGGGAAGGTGGCCGCGAACAGCGCCGTGGCCTCGATCGCGGCCCCCTTCGTGACGATCACCCGGTCGCCGGGCCGGGCCATCGTCGGCGTGACGAACCGGTCCTCGGGGCCCGCGGCGATGCAGACGGCGCCCCCGACCATCGGCCAGGCGCAGCCGTCGTACCGCGCCGTGTGGCCCGTCACGACGGCCAACCCGATGTCCTCGCACGCACGATGGAACGCATCCCAGAGCGAGCCGAGCTCCTCGTCGGTGATCTCGGGCGGCAGGTTCAGGTCGACGGCCATCCACCGGAGCGGCAGGCCGCTCGTGGCGGCGTCGGACGCGAGGATGTGGACCGCGAACCACGCCGCCCGCTCCCACCCGTAGGCCGGCACGATGAAGACCGGGTCGGCCGTGAGCGCCATCGCGACGCCGTTCGCGACCCGGACGACGCCGACGTCCACGCCGTGCCGGGGCCCGACCAGCACGTCGTCGTCCTTCGCGCCCAGGCGCCGAAGGATCACTTGCTCGAACAGCTCCGCCGTCGCCTTCCCCGTGCGCTGCCCGCTCATCCCTTCCCTTGCTCCCAACGGTCCACGGCCTCCACCAGTTCCGCGGTGGCGCGCACGGGGTCCCGCGCCGCGCCGACCGCCGACACCACGCAGATCCCCGACGCCCCGGCGTCGAGCACGTCGGCGGCGTTCGCGGCGTGGACGCCCCCGATCCCCACCACCGGCAGCGCCGTCTCCCGGGCGATCGTCCGCAGACCGTCCAGACCCCGCGGCTCCGCCTCGGGCTTGGTCGCGGTCGCCCAGACGGTGACGCCGAGGTAGTCGGCGCCCGCGATCTCGGCCACGCGCGCCTCGTCGGTCGTCGAGACGCTCACCCCGAGCACCGCGGTCGGGTCGAGGATCTCCCGCGCCGATCCCGGGTCGTCGGCCTGACCGACGTGGGCTCCGGCGCCGACGCTCGCGGCCACCGCCACGCGGTCGTTCACGACGAACAACGCGCCGGTCGCGCGGCACCGTTCGACGAGCTCGCCCGCGAGTGCTTCGAGACGGGCATCGATGAGCTCGGGGGCGCGGAGCTGCACGGCGGTGGCGCCCCCTGCCAGCGCTGCCTCGGCCACGTCGCGGTGGCTCCGACCGGGAACGAAGCCGCTCGACGTCAGCACGTAGACGCGGAGCGAACGTGGATCCAACGTCGACCGCGCCTCCCTCCGCCGGCATTACCCGGATCAGGTCGGTTCGGGTCGCCGCCGCGATCTGGCGGCCTCTCAGCCCGGTCGCCCGAGCTCCCCGGTTCTCGGGTCAGGATAGCCGAGGCCCGCGGGTCAGCGGTTCGCGGCCTGGACCCGGGCGATACGCATCTCGCGCCGGAACCGCTTCCAGTCGCTCTTGCGCGTCGAGATGAAGACGTCCGTCCCGATGATCAACAGGCCGTACCCGAGGATCGCCCACGCCGCCCATCCCGGGGCCCCGCTCACGGGCCAGAACGCGAGCGCGAGGAGCGGGCCGATCTTGCTCGCGATCGCCCCCGAGGCGTGCATCCAGGCCCGCCCCTCCGGTGCGACCCGCAGGTACGTGGCGTAGTCGATCTTCAGACCGGGGACCGGCGGGATCAGGTCGCGGACGTAGTAGGCGTGGAACCGAATCCCCATCGCCCGGCCGACCAGCCAGTGCGCCGGTACGTGGAGCGTCGCGGACCAATCGAGGGCCGCGAAGACCAACGCCCACCCGGCGAGCTCCGCCGAGTCGGTCGACAGAGCGAACGCCACCGCCGCGGCGCCGACGAGCGCGCCGACCACGAGCACCGCGTTCCCGACCCACACCGGCACGCGGAACCGCGTCCGCGCCTCGAACGCCTTCCGGTCGATCCGACCCGCCGGTTCGGCCCAGTGGTGGGCGAGGACCGGGTCCGCCTTCACCCTGGCGAGCAGGCGCCAGAAGCCGAGCGCTCGAAGGTCGGTCTGGCCGGCGTCGACGGCGGCCTCGATGCGCTCGAATTCGGCCGGGTAGCCGTCCGGGTCCCTCACCCGGGCTCCACGGTTGACGCTCGTCTCCGCGCTAGGATGTTCGCTCGGACGCGCCCCCGGGCCCAGGTAGTCCGCCCGCAACGACCGAGCAGCGACGGGAGGCGACCATCTCGAAGAGCACCATCCCCGAGCGATCCGCTCGCGCGCATCTCGCGTTCGCGCTGAACACGCTCGACGGCCGGTACCACGTCGCCGATCGTATCGCCGCCGGCGGCATGGGCGAGGTCTACCGCGCCCGCGACGCGGTGCTCGAACGTCCGGTGGCGATCAAGGTCCTGCACCGGAACCTCGCGGGCGACGCGGGCTTCATCGAACGCTTCCGGCGGGAGGCACGCGCCGCCGCCAACCTCAACCACCAGAACATCGTGGCCGTCCACGACTGGGGAAGCGTCGACGGGATCTACTACATGGTGATGGAGTACGTCGCCGGGCTCTCGGTCCGCGAGATCCTGCACGCCGAAGGCCTCCTCGCCCCGGCGCAGGCGGCCGACGTGCTCGAGCAGACGCTCGCGGCCCTCCAGCACGCGCACCGCCAGGGCATCGTGCACCGGGACGTGAAGCCGGAGAACCTGATGGTGACGCGCGACGGCGTCGTCAAGGTCGCGGACTTCGGGCTCGCGCGGGCGTTCGCCGACGCGCAGATCACCGAGGCCGGCAACGTGATCGGGACCGTGCAGTACCTGGCGCCCGAGCAGCTCCAGGGCGAGCCCGCCGACCCGCGCACCGACCTGTACGCGCTGGGGGTCGTCGCGTTCGAGCTGCTGACGGGCCGGCTCCCGTTCACCGGCGAGACCCCGATGGCGATCGCGTACCAGCACATCCACGAGCCGATGCCGAGACCGTCGTCGGCGAATCCGGCGGTCCCGGCGTCGCTCGACGGCTGGGTGGCCTCGGTGACCGAGAAGCAGCGCGAGCTCCGTCCCGAGTCGGCGGCCGAGGCGCGGCGCGATCTGCAGGCCGAGGCGGGTTCGCTGCCCGCGGCGCCGCCGATCGCGTCGCTCGTGCCCGAGGTCGCGGTGATCCCCGACGGCGGCGTGGCGGCGGCCGGCGCGGCGCGTTCGGATCATCCGGCCGAGACCGTCACGATCCCCGGACGCGACCTCGGGCGTTCGAAGCGGAAGCGCCGCAAGGGCAGGTGGGCGCTCGGGATCGTGCTGGCGCTCCTCGCGATCGGCAGCGCGGCATGGGCCTCGTGGACCTATCTGATCCCGCACGAGGTCGACGTCCCCAAGGTCGTTGGCCTCACCGTCCAGAACGCCCAGGCGCAGCTCGACGAGGCGGGGCTCGTCGTTCGGATGACGGGGGGCCGCCACTCGACGAGGGTGCCGGAGGGGAGCGTGCTCGCGGTGCAACCCGCCGAGGGAACGACGCTCGAACGCGGCGACCGCGTCAAGCTGGTGCCGTCGCTCGGTCCCCCGCCGGTGCCCGTCCCGAACCTCGTCGGGCTGCCGCTCGCTGACGCCAAGGCCGCCCTTCGCGAGGGCCACCTCAAGGTCGGCGAGGTCACGAGGGCATTCAACGAGCGCTTCGACCCCGACCGGGTGGTGCGTCAGGGCGTGAAGGCGGACGCGGAGGCACCGCTCGGCAGCGCGATCGACCTGGTGGTGAGCAAGGGCCCGACGCCGGTCGCCGTCGAGAAGGTCGTCGGTCTCCAGCGGGACGAGGCGGTCGCCGTCCTGGAGTCCCAGGGGTTCGTCGTCCACGTGGACGAGGAGTTCTCCGACCGGGTCGACGAGGGCGCCGTGATCTCGCAGTCGCCCGCCAAGGGCGCCGACCTGCAGCCGGGCAAGGCCGTCACGATCGTCGTCTCGAAGGGTCCGCCCGAGTTCCCGATGCCGAACGTCGTCGGCATGGAGCGGGACCCGGCGGTGGCGAAGCTCCGGAGCCTCGGCCTGGTGGTCGACGTCGCGGTCGTGCCGGGACAGGACGGCTCGCGGGTCGTGTACCAGGAGCCGGCGAGCGGGACCACGGTCCGCGACGGCGACCTCGTCCACATCTACGTGGCGTGAGGGTCGGCGCCCACCTGCGGAGCGGGCTCCGCACCGCGATCCCGCTCGCGCGCGAGACCGGCGCCGAGGTGGTCCAGCTCTTCATCTCGAGCCCCCGGGCGTGGTCGGGCCCGCGCCTGGAGACCGCGCAGGCGTTCGGCGCCGAGTGGCGCGAGGCCGCGATCGGCCCGCTGTTCGTGCACGCGCCCTACCTGGTGAACATCGCGTCGCCGAACCCCGAGTTCCTCTCGAAGTCGATCGAGCTCTGCAGGCGTTCGGTCGCGGCGTGCGGCGTGCTCGAGGCGGGCGGGTTCGTCGTCCACTCGGGTGCCGGCGGCGAGGCGGAGGTCGCCGACGCGCTCGACCGTTCCGCGACCGTGCTCCAGGCCACGCTCGCCGAGACACCCGGCGAGACCCAGCTCCTGGTCGAGCTGATGGCCGGCACGAGCGGGGCGGTCGCCTCGACGCTCGGCGAGGCGCGGACGCTGTTCGACGCCGTGGACGACGAGCGGCTCGGACTCGTGCTGGACACGTGTCACCTGTTCGCGACCGGCTACGCGCTCGACGAGCCCGAGGGCGTCGAGGCGCTGTTCGCGGAGCTCCGGGAGCTCGAGCTGGCCGACCGGCTTCGGCTGATCCACATGAACGACGCGAAGTTCGATCGCGGCTCCAGGCGCGACCGGCACGAGATCGTCGGCGAGGGCGGGATCGGGCTCGAGGGGTTCCGCGCGATCGTCACGCAGCCCGAGGTGCGCGACCTCTCGGTCGTGGTCGAGACACCGTCATCGGGGGAACGTCGGCGCCTCGAGCTCGAGACGATCCGCTCGCTCGCCGCCTGACCCACCTCGACGTATCGTGGCCCGATGGACGCGACGACGCTGACCGTCGTCATCGAGATCCCGGGGGGCTCACGCAACAAGTACGAGCTCGACGCCGCGACCGGCCAGATCTTCCTCGATCGGATGCTGTTCACGGCGACGAGATACCCGGCCGACTACGGGTTCATCGAGGGCACGCTCGGCGGCGACGGCGATCCGCTCGACGCGCTCGTGTTCGTGGGTGAGCCGACGTTCCCGGGATGCCGGATCCTGGTTCGGGCGGTCGGCGTCTTCGTGATGCGTGACGAGAAGGGCCCGGACGAGAAGGTCCTGTGCGTGCCGCTCCGCGACCCGGCATGGTCGCACGTGCAGGAGCTCGCCGACCTTCGCTCGACGCTTCTGGCGGAGATCGAGCACTTCTTCGCCGTCTACAAGGATCTCGAGGACCACGCCACCGAGACCGACGGGTTCCGCGATCGCGAGACCGCGCTCGAGATCATCCGGGAGGCTCGGGAGCGAGCAGCCGCTCGAGGCTAGGCGTTACGGCTCGAGCTCGGCGCGAGGGCCTTCCTGGTAGGAGTAGCGCTCCTCCGCCCAGGGCTCGGCGTGGATGTGGTAGCCGCGCACCTCCCAGAAGCCGCGCTTGTTCTGCGCCGAGAACTCGAGGCCCCGGAGCCACTTCGCGCTCTTCCAGGCGTAGCGCTTGGGCACAACGAGGCGGAGCGGGAAGCCGTGCTCGCCGGTGAGCGGCTCGCCGCCGTGGGCCCACGCCACCAGCACGTCGTCGTCCAGCATCGCCTGGAGCGAGAGGTCCGATGTGTAGCCGTAGTCGCAGTGCGCGATCACCCACTTGGCGTCATCCTGCACGCCGGCCTTCTCGGCTAGGGTTCGGAACGGCACGCCGGTCCACGTGTTGTCGAGCGTCGACCAGCCGGTGACACAGTGCATGTCCGCCTGGACGTCCGCGGGGCCGAGCTCCTTCAGCTCCGTGTACGTGAGCGAGTAGGGGTTGTCCACGAGCCCGTTCACCTCGAGGTTCCAGGTCGACTCGTCGAAGTCGGGGATCGGGCCGAAGTGCAGGACCGGCCACGTCTTCACCAGGCGTTGGCCGGGCGGGATGCGCTTCGCGATCTCCTCCGGATACCTCGGGCCGAACAGCTTCACGGCTGAACCTCCTACCCGGCTGCCACGGCCCGCCAGGCCGCGATCGCCGTCTCGATGTCCTCGTCGGCGATGTCGACGTGCGTGACCATGCGGACCTTGTCCGAGACCACGCTCGCCCCGACGCCATGATCCTCGAGCCGGTTCGCGACCTCGAGGGGCGTCGTCGCCATCGATGCTTCCGTGTCGGCGAAGACCATGTTCGTTTCAACATAGGCGGGATCCAGGCTGCCGGGCACGATCTCGGCTACGGCCTCCCCGAGGCGTCGCGCACGTTCGTGGTCCTCGTGGAGGCGCTGCGGTCCCTCCTCGAGCGCGACCAGACCGGCGGCCGCGACGACCCCAGCCTGCCGCCAGGCCCCACCGAACAGGATCTTGATCCGACGACCCTCCCGCATCTGCTCCGCCGAGCCGCACAGGAGCGAACCGATCGGCGCCCCGAGCCCCTTCGAGACGCAGAACATCAGCGTGTCGACCTCGGCCGCGTACTCGGCGACGTCCACGCCGGAGGCGGCGCTCGCGTTGAAGATCCTCGCGCCGTCCAGGTGGACCGCGACGCCGGCCTCCTCGGCCACCTTGCGGATCGCCCGGAAGTCCTCGACGTCCATGACGGTTCCCCCGGCGTGCCCGCTCGTGTTCTCCAGGCAGACGAGGTCGACGATCTCGACGTCGTACGGCTCGTCGGGCTCGAGCGCGGCCCGGACCTGGTCCGCGGTGATCCGACCTCGGCGATCGCCGTGGACGGTCCGGTACGCGATCCCGGACAGCGCCGCCGCGCTCATGACCTCGGTGGAGGCGACGTGCGACAGCGGCTCGGCGACCACGAGGTGGC
>CBRGMI010000033.1:0-14111 GCA_967797495.1 uncultured bacterium | reverse complement strand
TCGGACACGAGGCCGGCCTCCTTGAGCACGGTGAGGTGCTGGCTGATCGCCGGACGCGTGACCTCGAAGTGCGAGGCGATCTCGCCGGCCGTCATCTCGCCACCGCGGACGAGCATGAGGATCTGCCGACGCCGCGGTTCCGCGATGGCCTTGAGCGCGGCCTCCATGCCGAGCAGGGTAGGCTCGACTTACGTTAGCGTCAACTTACAGGCACCCCTGCCGGAGTGTGCGATTCGATTTCAGCCGACCGTCAGGCTTCGTACAGACAGAACCCTGACTGCGTGGGCGCTCGACACACGGCGTCGGCGTCAGGATTCTGACAGACACAACCCTGACGGTGCCACCGGACGACGCACCCCAACCAAGTACCGCGGCCGAATCGGGGGTGCGTGAGGCCGGTCACGAGCCCGCCAGTCGGACCCGCCCGGCGTACAGCTCGAGTAACCCATCGAGCACGAGAGACTCGACTGCGGCGTCCACGCGACTTCTCGCGAACCCGATCTCGGCGGCCAGGCTCGCGGGCGTCAGGGACCGCTTCGAGCGCAACGCATCCACGACCGCACCTCGGGCCTGCCGGCTCGAGCCCTCGAAGGACCCCTGCCGCCTCGGTCCCCGCCGGGGGGTCACGCCTGAACGCCGGAACCGGCAAACCCGACGGAGCGGGCAGACGTCGCATCGAGGTTCCGATCGACATACCTCCCGGCCGAGATCCATCACCGCTTGGTTCCAGGTGACGGGGTCGTCTCGATCGAGCCACGCCTGGGCGAGCGCCCCGACGTCGCGAGCCGGTGCCTCGTGACCGTCCATCCCCAGATACACCCTCGAGACGACGCGCCGGACGTTGGTGTCGACGACCGCGACCGGTTGACCGAACCCGAGTGAGGCGACCGCCGCCGCGGTGTACGGACCGACCCCGGGGAGCTCGCGCAGCGTCGCCGGGTCGCGCGGGATCCGGCCGCCGTGGTCGCGGACGATCGCGCGTGCGGCCTGCGAGAGTCGGACCGCCCGCCGGTTGTAGCCGAGACCGCCCCATTCGCGCACGACGTCCCGTCGGGGTGCGACCGCGAGCGCTCGGACCGTGGGGAAGCGACGCAGGAACGAGCGGAACGCCGGCACCACGCGGCTCGCCTGCGTCTGTTGGAGCATCACCTCGGACACCCAGACCGCGTACGGGTCGTGCGAACCTCGCCACGGGTACGCGCGACGCCGGGGCACGTACCACGCGCGCAGGGCTTCCCTGCCGAGGCGCCGGCGACTAGGCTTGGGGGGCGGCATGACGACGGTCCGGGACATCATGAGCAAGGACCTGGTCGCGGTCGAACCCACCGCTACGGTCGCCGAAGCGGCGACGCTGATGGGCGGGCACCACGTCGGCTCGGCGCTCGTGATCGAGGACGGCCGGGCCACCGGGATCTTCACCGAGCGGGACGTGCTCCGGGCGCTCGCGAGCGACTTCGACGCCGCCCATCACCCGGTCGCGGACTGGATGACGCACGACCCCACCACCGTCGGCATCGAGGCCGACGTCAGGACCGCGCGAGACCTGATGCTGGACGGCGGCTTCCGCCACCTGCCGGTGCTGGACGGCGCCGAGCTCGTCGGGATCGTCTCCATCCGGGACATCTCGCGCGCCGACTGACGAGCCCCTGGAAGCCGGCTAGAAGCCGGTGTGACCTCGCTCCGGGAGCTCCTCGACGGCCGCCTTGAGCGCGCCCCACACGTCCTTGAACACGTCCCCGGCGTAGGACGCCGGCTGGCTCTTCTCGCCCCCCATCGCGCCTCGAACGGCGGATGCGGTGATCTCCACGGCCTTCTCGAACACTGCCCAATCGAGCTCTCGCGCCATCGCGGATCAGACCTCCGGTGTCGGTTTCGGACAGGCTACCCGCCGCGGCGCTACTCGTACGCGCGGAGCCCGGTCAGCGCCTCGCCGAGGATCAGCGTGTGGATCTCGGTCGTGCCCTCGTAGGTCAGCACGGACTCGAGGTTGTTCATGTGCCGGATCACCGGGTACTCGAGCGTGATCCCGCTCGCGCCCAGGATCGTGCGGGCCTCGCGGGCTATGTCGAGCGCCTCTCGGACGTTGTTGAGCTTGCCCATGCTCACGTGCTGCGGCGCGAGCCGCCCCTCGTCCTTCATGCGTCCGAGGTGCAACGCGAGCAGAGTCCCCTTGTTGAGCTCGACCGCCATGTCCGCGAGCTTGCGCTGGGTCAGCTGGAACCCGCCGATCGGCTTGCCCCACTGGACGCGCGTGGTCGAGTACGCGAGCGCCGACTCGAAGCAGGCGCGCGCCGCGCCCATCGAACCCCACACGATGCCGAACCGCGCCTCGGACAGACAGGAAAGCGGCCCCTTCAGTCCGGTGACACCCGGGAGCACCGCGTCGGCGGGCAGCCGCACCTCGTCCAGGACGAGCTCCGAGGTCACGCTCGCGCGCAGCGAGAGCTTGCGATGCACGTCGTTCGCCGAGAACCCGGGTGTCTCGGTCGGGACGAGGAACCCGCGGATCCCGTCGTCGGTGCCGGCCCAGACGATCGCGAGGTCGGCGACACTGCCGTTGGTGATCCACATCTTCGTCCCCGACAGAACCCAGTCGTCCCCGTCGCGCCGGGCGCTCGTGCGCATGCGGCCGGGGTCCGAGCCGACGTCGGGTTCGGTCAAGCCGAAGCACCCGATCACCTCGCCGCGGGCCATCGGGGGCAGCCAGCGCTCCTTCTGCTCCTCGGATCCGAACCTCCAGATCGGGAACATGCAGAGCGACCCCTGCACGCTCACGAACGACCGGAACCCGCTGTCCCCGGCCTCGAGCTCCAGGCACGCGAGCCCGTAGCTCACCGCGTTCGAGCCCGCGCATTCGTAGCCCGTGAGGTGCATTCCGAGCAGCCCCATCACACCGAGCTCCTTGGCGACCTCGAGCGGGAACTCCCCCGCCTCGAACCAGGTCTCGATGCCCGGGAGGACGCGCTCGCGCACCCAATCTCGGACGGTGTCGCGGACCGCACGCTCCTCGTCGCCGAGGAGGTGATCGAGGTCCAAGAAATCCAGGGGATCCGGTGATTCGGCCATTGCGCTTCGCTAGCCTAGCGTCGTCCCGTACCCATGGCCCGAGGCACGGTCTGAGCGAGGGGCGGCCGTGCGGCCGCCGTAACCGACGATGCTGTTTCCGACGATCGACTTCGCGATCTTCCTGGCGGTCGTGTTCGCCCTGTCCTGGCTGCTGAACCCGCACCGAACCGCCTGGAAGTGGTGCATCCTGGCCGCCAGCTACGTCTTCTACGCGTGGTGGGACCCGCGGCTCGTCTGGCTCCTCGCGCTCGTCAGCACCCTCGCGTGGGCGTCGGCGCTGTGGCTGGAACGGACCGACCACGATCGTGCGCGCCGTCGCCGGACGCTCGTCAGCGTCGTGGCGCTCCTGCTCCCGCTCGCGTGGTTCAAGTACTACGGGTTCTTCGCGCTGAACGTGGCGAACGCGTTCGAGTCGCTCGGGCTCCACCCGCCGATGCCCCTGCTCCAGGTCCTGCTTCCGATCGGGATCTCGTTCTACACGTTCATGGCGATCAGCTACGTCGTCGACGTCTCGCGGTACCAGATCCAGGTGTCGCGGTGGCTCGACGTCTCGGTGTACCTCGCGTTCTTCCCGCACCTGATCGCCGGTCCGATCGTCCGCAGCGAGGAGCTGATCCCCCAGATCCGCAGTCCCCGGGACGCGGGCAGGATCGATGTGTCGCGCGCGTCGTTCCTGATCGTCGCCGGCCTGTTCAAGAAGATGGTGATCTCGAGCTTCCTCGCGAGCCAGATCGTTGACCCCGTTTTCGGCGCGCCGAACGCGCACGGCGGGGTCGAGGTCCTGATCGCGATCTACGCGTACGCGATCGTGATCTACGCCGACTTCAGCGCGTACAGCGACATCGCGATCGGCGTCGCGCTGCTGCTCGGGTTCGAGTTCCCCGCGAACTTCGACCGCCCGTACACGGCGGTCTCGCTGCGGGACTTCTGGCGCCGTTGGCACATGACGCTGTCCCGGTGGTTGCGCGACTACCTGTACATCCCGCTCGGCGGGAGCCGGCACGGCCAGTTCCGCACCGCGGTGAACATCATGATCACGATGCTACTCGGCGGGTTGTGGCACGGGGCCGGGTGGACCTTCATCGCGTGGGGAGCGTTCCACGGGATCGGGCAGGTGATCGGGCGTTGGCGGACGCGACGCGGGGAGGCGCTCGGGACCGTCGAACGGTCGTCGCGGTGGATCGTCGCGCGCAAGCAGCTCGTGACGTTCAACCTCGTCTGCCTCGGCTGGGTGTTCTTCCGCGCGGACTCGATCGCGAGCGCGTTCGAGCTCCTGGGCCGGCTCGGCGCGGCGGGCACCACGGCGCTCGTCACGCCCCTGGTGCTCCTGACGATCGCGGCGATGCTCGGCGTCCAGTACCTCCCCGCAGATCCCGCGGCACGGCTGCGCGAGAGCTTCGGACGGCTCGGGCCGGTGCCGCAGGGCGTTGCGCTCGCGCTGGGCCTGTTCGTGGTCACGACGCTCGGGGCGCAGGGCGTGAGCCCGTTCATCTACTTCCGGTTCTGAGGTGGCGGCCTGATGCAGACGATGGAACGGCCGATCGCGGTCCTCGAGCAAGCGAGGGCGCCGGAACCACCCGAGCCGCGGCGCGCGAAGGCGAGGGACGTGTTCGTGACGATCGTCGTCTGCCTGTGCTTGTGGGCGCTGCTCGCGGCGCCGCTGCTGCAGCGGAGCGCCGAGGCGGGGCCGGTCGGCACGCGGCGCTCGGCGGCGCTCGCGCTCCTGCGGCCGCTCGTCGCGATCTCCGACGGGCTGCTCCTGTCCGATGCAACGAGCTCGATCGAGCGCGCGCTCGGGCGGGATCCCGGGAGCGCGCCCGGCGGCGAGCTGATCCTGCCCGCGTTCGAGCTCCCGCCCGACAAGATCGGTCCCGAGCCCACGCACGCCGCTCCCACGGGCGTGCGCCATCCCACCGAGACGTCGGAGCCGACCACGCACGAGGCGGAGGGGGAAGAGCCCGCGCAGGAGCCCGCGGCCGCCGCCCTGCGCACCCCGACCCGCTTGAACAAGCTCCGCGTGGCCGTGATCGGCGACTCGCTCTCCCAGGGTCTCGGCCCGGCGATCGAACACTGGATGAACCCCTCCGTCGTGCGGGTGCTGTCCCTGGGCCGGCCGTCGACGGGGCTCTCGCGCGAGGACTACTTCAACTGGCAGGCGGGCATGCGCCAGATCGTCGAGGAGTTCCGGCCGGACCTGGTGTTCGTGCTGCTCGGCAGCAACGACGCGCAGGCGCAGATCTCGCGCGACGGCACGGCGATCCCCGTCGGGAGCGTCCGGTGGCTCCAGGCGTACCGCGAACGGGCGGCCGACCTCCTGGGGGAGGCCACCCGCGCGGGGACGCACGTCGTGTGGGTCGGGATCCCCATCGTCAAGGAGCGTCTGCACTGGGACTTCTACCGCCGGGTGAACGACATCTACCGCGACACGGCCTCCGCGGATCCGCTCGGCGTCTACGTCGACACCTGGACCCCGTTCGAGGGCCGGGACGGCGGGTACGCGGCGTTCGTCCGCAACGATCGCGGCGACCTCGTCGAGGTACGCACTCCCGACGGCGTCCACTTCACGGCGACGGGGTACGCGTCCCTCGCCCGAATGGCGATCCGCGCGGCCGACCAGGCCTTCGGCATGCCCGAGAAGGCCGTCTCGTTCCGCGTCTGAACGTCCCACTGTCGAATCACGCCCCACCCATTCGTCGTTAAGGTGGATCGGTCGCAGGGCCACTCGGCGGCCGTCGAGCGGCCGCGGAGCGGAAGGAGGACGGCGTGCAGTACATCTTCTTGATCTACGGAGACGAGTCGGAGGGGAGCTCCTCTCCCGACGAGATGGCCAAGAGCATGCAGGAGTGGGGGGACTACACGCAGTACCTGAAGGACAAGGGGTACCACCTCGCCGGTGAAGCCCTCTACCCGACGCACGACGCAACCACGGTTCGGGTTCGGGACGGCAAGACGATCACCACCGACGGACCGTTCGCGGAGACCAAGGAGCAGTTGGGCGGGTACTACCTGGTCGACTGCCCGAGCCTGGACGAGGCGATCGAGGCGAGCGCGAAGATGCCGGTCGGGCCGGACGGCTCGGTCGAGATCCGGCCGATCATGCTCTTCGACGAGGAGGGCGACCCGTCGTCGTAGGGACCGCGACCGCCGCCGTCATCGACAGCCTGTTCCGGAACGAGCAGGGTCGTGCGGTCGCGACCCTGATCCGGGTCCTGGGAGATTTCGACCTCGCCGAGGACGCGGTGCAGGAGGCGTTCGCGCAGGCGATGCGCGTCTGGCCCGAGCGCGGGATCCCCGACAACCCCGGCGCGTGGATCACGACGACCGCGCGCAACCGCGCGATCGACCGGCTCCGGCGCGAGCGGACGCTGCGTGAGAAGACGGCGCAGCTCGGCGTCGTCGAGGCGCTCGAGTCGCTCGGAGGAGACGAGACGGACGTGAGCGGGATCCCCGATGACCGGCTGCGGCTGATCTTCACGTGCTGCCACCCGGCCCTGCGGATGGACGCGCGGGTCGCGCTGACGCTGAAGACCCTCGGCGGCCTCACGACCGGCGAGATCGCCCGTGCCTTCCTCGTTCCGGAGCCGACGATGGCCCAGCGTCTCGTCCGGGCCAAGCGCAAGATCCGTCAGGCGGCGATCCCCTACCGCGTCCCGCCCGCCGAGCTCCTGCCCGAGCGCCTACCCGGCGTGCTCGCAGTCCTGTACCTGGTCTTCAACGAGGGGTACGCCGCCACCACCGGCCCACTCGTTCGAACGGACCTGTGCGACGAGGCGATCCGCCTGGCCCGTCTCGTCGTGACGCTGATGCCCGACGAACCCGAGATCCGGGGCCTGCTCGCGCTGTTGCTTCTGCAGCATTCGAGGCGCGACGCCCGGACCGATGCGCTGGGGGCGATGATCCTGCTCGAGGACCAGGACCGGGCCCGATGGGACCACGCGATGATCGACGAGGGCCTCGCCACCTTGGACGGCGCGCTCGCCGCCCGCCGGCCTGGTCCGTACCAGCTCCAGGGGGCGATCGCCGCGCTCCACGCCCGGGCGCCCAGACCCGAGGACACCGACTGGCCCCAGATCGCCGCGCTCTACGACCGGCTCGTCGAGACCACGCCCTCGCCGGTGGTCGAGCTCAATCGCGCGGTCGCGATCGCGATGGCCGACGGCCCCGAGCGCGGCCTCGCGCTCTTCGCGCCGCTGGAGGTCGAGCTCGGCGAGTACCACCCGTTCCATGCCGCCCGCGCCGACCTGTTCCGTCGAGTCCGCCGCAACGAGGAGGCGGCCGCCGCGTACCGCCGGGCGCTCGAGCTCGTGACGAACCCGCGGCAGCGCGCCTACCTCGAGGGCAGGCTCGCGGAGGTCACAGCTCCTTGACCAGGTAGGTCATCACCGCGCCGACGGCGACCGGGCCGTCGTCGTGGAGCAGATCGGTGCTGGAGACGAACGGCCCGTGCGCGTGCACGTACCCGAGCCGCTCGTAGAGCGCCCGCGCGGGGGCGCCCTCCTCGTCGAGCGAGACCGACAGGCCGACCCTGGACATGCCGCGGTCCCGAACCGCCTCCTCGAGCGTCTCCATCAGCATCGTCGCGACGCCGAGCCGGCGCCTGGGGCGCGCGACGAAGACGTCGCGCACCTCGGCGCAGCCCTCGCGGACCGCCGACGTCGAGAACTCCTCGTGCTCGGGGAACAGCACCATGCCCCGGCCGCCGGGGAGGTCACCGAACCACGCGACCGCCTCGACGAGCTCGCCGCGTCCCTGGGCCAGCAGCCGCCGAAGGTACTCGCCCGAGTTCCACAGGGGGAGTCGTCGGTTGAGCGTCTCGACATCGCCGGCCGACAGGGGCAGGACGCGGAAGGCCGAGGTCGACCGCGTCGATCCGGGATCGCCCGCCGGCGCCGAGATCGCCCTCAGCCCTCGTTCGAGCTCGGAAGGGCGCGGCTGATGGAGTCGTGCACGTCGTGGACGCCGCTCATGTGCCACTTCCGGGGCCGGATCAGCTCCTCGGCCTCCTCCGGTCCCCACGACCCCCGCTCGTAGAAGCAGACCGGCGTCGGGTGCTCGAGCGCCGGCTGGAGGATCTCCCACGCCCGCTCGACGCCGTCCTGGCGGATGAACAGCGAGTGGTCGCCGCGCATGGCCTCGAGGAGGAGCAGCTCGTAGGCGTCGGAGATCTCCGTGTTCGCGAACGCCTCGTCGTAGTCGAAGTCCATCGCCGCCCTGCCCAGATGCATACCGGGTCCGGGCTGCTTGACGTTGAAGCCGATCGTGATGCCCTCGTTCGGCTGCACGCGCACCGTGAGGTGGTCGCGCATCGGCAGGTCCATGTCGGACCCTCGGAACACGTTGAACGGCACCTTCCTGAACTTCAGCGTGATCTCGCTCATCTTCTCGGCAAGCCCCTTGCCGGTCCGCAGGAAGAACGGGACGCCCGCCCATCGCCAGTTGTCGATGTCGAGCTCCATCGCAGAGAAGGTCTCCGTCGTCGAGTCGGGGGCGACGCCGTGCTCGTCGCGGTACCCCTCGTACTGGCCCCGGATCACGCGATCCGGGCTCGAGATGTCGGTCGATCTCAGGGCCTTCACGGTCTCGTCCCGGAGCCGGTCGGGTGCGAACGACACGGGCGGCTCCATCGCGACGAACGTCATCACCTGGAACAGGTGCGTCGAGATCATGTCCCGGATGTTGCCGAACTGCTCGTAGAAGGCCACGCGCCCCTCGATCCCGATCTTCTCGGCGACCGTGATCTGCACGTGGTCGATGTAGCGACGGTTCCAGATCGGCTCGAACATCCCGTTCGCGAACCGGAAGGCCAGGATGTTCTGCACGGTCTCCTTGCCGAGGTAGTGGTCGATGCGGAACACCTGCGTCTCGTCGAAGACGGAGTGGATGACCTCGTTCAGCTCGCGCGCGCTCTGCAGGTCGCGCCCGAACGGCTTCTCCAGCACGATCTTCGCGTCCCGCTCCAGACCGGCCTCGCCGATCCGCCGGACGATGTCGGCGTACGCCGTCGGTGGCACCGCCGCGTCGAAGATCCGGCGCCCCTGCGTGCCGAACTCGGCGTCGATCTTCTCCAGGTACGTCGCGAAGTCGTTCATCGCGCCGGGCTCCGAGAACTCGCCCTGGTGGTACGACAGGCGCCGCGCGAACTCCTGCCAGGCCTCGCCCTCGGGCGGGTGCTTGGAGAACTTGCTGACGTCGTCGAACGTGGACTGCCGGAACTCCTCCGAGGTCATCGCCGTGCGCGCGTACCCGACCAGCGCGAACCCCTTCGGCAGCCGCCCCTGCAGCCACAGGTGCCAGAAGGCGGGCAAGAGCTTTCTCTTGGTCAGATCGCCGGACGCGCCGAAGATCACGGCCGCCTGTGGGAGGAGCTCCCTGGCCATCACCAACCCCCCTCGGACGGCGGCCGGACCTCGATCCACTCTTCGGTCACGCGGACGGTGTACACGGGCACCGGATCGACCGCCGGGCCCCCGACGGGCTCGCCCGTGGCGAGGTCGAACTCGCTCCCGTGGCACGGGCACACCACGGTCTCCTCCTGGTCGCCGAGAGTGCCCTCGGCCAGCGAGCACCCCTCGTGGGTGCATTCGTCGCCGAACGCGTACAGCTCGTTCTCGACGTGCGCGATCGCCACACGCAGGCCGGGGAGGTCGAAGGAGCGGAGCTCTCCCTCGGGAACCTCGGCGCGCGAGCCGACCCGCCGATACGACTCGTTCACGCGTTCATCTTCGCCCACGGAGCGGTCTCCGACGTGGACGTCGCTCCGCTCCGCGGTCCCGTCACGCACCGAGGGTCGCGTTCGGGTCAGAGGCCGTCTCGCGTGTGGGCTCGTCGGGGGGACCGTGTTCGCGCACGGCCACCCCGTCGACCCCGCTCGCCGACTCCGTGGCCAGGACCCTGGTCACCGCCGACCACACACGCTGCGCCAGCGTGACGGCGCCCAGCACCGTCAAGATCGCGAGCGCCGGCAGCAGGGCACCCGGGACGGGGAGGCCGATCATCATCGCGACGTAGCGTTCGAGCCGCTGGAAGTAGCCCTCGGTGAGCTCGACGCCGGCGGCCTCCGCCTCGGCGCGGACGTGGCTCACGCAGAGCGCGATCACCAGCGTGAGCAGCGCGAGGGCCGCCTCGAGCCGGAGGTCCTGCCCGGCGAGCGACCAGAACAGGCATCCGAAGAGGATCACGTCGGCCACCCGGTCCAGGACGGAGTCGAGGAAGGCGCCCCAGCGGCTGTCCTCGCCGCGAAGCCTGGCCACGGCGCCGTCCAGGATGTCGAACAGCCCGGCCGGGATCAGCAGCAGCCCCGCCAGCAGGAACTGGCCCCGGAGCAGCGACGCCCCGACCCAGACGTTGGTGACCAGACCGAGCACCGTCAGATGCCACGGCCGGAACCCGGCCCGGTAGACGCCGAGGAGGACGACGCGATACGGCCAGGTGAAGGCCCAGCGCATCGGCTTGGCGGCAACGCCCTCGGCCAGGCGAGGCGCGGGCATGTCGCGGATGCGTGTGGTCTCGCTCGGCGGTTCCGGCTGGGTTCCGCTCATCTGATCCCGTTCTCGAGGCTATCGCCGCGGCTCGGCGGCCGCATCCGCTCGGGGACGGCCTCAGGTTCGGGGCTCGAAGGCGACGACCCGGTAATGGAATGTCCCTCCGGGCGCCTCGTACGCGATCTGGTCCTCGAGGTTGGCCCCCACGAGCGCCTTGCCGAGCGGCGACGTGGTCGTGATCGTCCTCACACCCGACGCACGCTCCTCGGCAGACTCGGCGAGCAGGTAGGTCTCGTCCTCGGGTTCGTCCTCCTCCAGCGGTCGGAGCGTCACGAGCATCCCGGAGGCGACCACCTCGGACTCGGCGGGGCCCTCGACGATCTCGGGATCGCGCAGCATCCGTTCGATGTTGCGGATCCGGGACTCCATGAGCGCCTGCTCGTTCTTCGCGGCGTCGTACTCGGCGTTCTCCCGGATGTCGCCGTGCTCGCGAGCGGCCTTCAGGCGTTCGGCGATGACGACGCGACCCGAGATCTTGAGATCGTCGAGCTCGCCGCGCAGGCGGAGATAGGCGTCGAGCGTGAGGGTCGACGTCGGCATCTGCCCGCCCTTGCGGGGAGGCCGGTTCGCGAGCTCTTCGGGCAGTTCCATGAGATGGGCGAGCCTACCAACTCGGGCCGAGCGGCCCCCAAGGAGCTGACAGGGAACGGCCGCTACGACTCCGCGAAGAAGACGTTCTTGACCTCGGTGTACAGGTTGACGGCGTGCATCCCCATCTCCCGGCCGATTCCGCTCTGCTTGTAGCCGCCGAACGGGGCCTCGGTGTGGACGCTGTGCGCCGAGTTCACCGAGATCACGCCGGTCCGGATCGCCTTCGCGACCCGGATGGCGCGTCCGAGGTCACGGGTCCAGACCGAGCCGGACAGGCCGTACGGCGTGTCGTTCGCGAGCCGGATCGCCTCCGCCTCGGTGTCGAACGGCATGATGCACGCGACCGGTCCGAAGATCTCCTCCTGTGCGACCCGCCACGCGTTGTCGACGTCGGCAAGGATCGCCGGCTTGAGGTAGTACCCGCCCGCCGGCTCGGCGGGGATCTCGCCGCCCGTGACCAGGCGGGCGCCCTCCTCGATCCCGATGCCGATGTAGTCGAGCGACGTCTGGCGCTGGCCCGCCGAGATCATCGGCCCGAGCTCGGTCGTCTCGTCCTGCGGGAGGCCGATCCGGAGCTCGGCCGTCCGCTTGGCCAGGCGTTCGATGAACTCGTCGTAGAGGGGGCGTTCGACGAACATCCGCGCCCGCGACGTGCAGTCCTGGCCGGTGTTGTCGAAGATCGACCACATCGAACGCTCGACGCACGTCTCCATGTCGGCGTCGGCGAACACGACGTTGGCCGACTTTCCTCCGAGCTCGAGCGAGACCCGCGTGATCGTCTCGGCGCACCGCTGCATGATCTGCGACCCGACCGCGGTGGACCCGGTGAATCCCACCTTCGAGACTCGCGGATCGGAGACGAGCGCGTTCCCGACCGTCGACCCGGGCCCCGGGAGCACGCTCATCGTCTCGGGGGGCAGGCCGGCCTCCACGAGCAGGTCGGCGAGCCCCAGCACCGAGAGCGGCGTGTAGGTCGCCGGCTTGACTACGATCGTGTTCCCGCAGGCGAGCGAGGGTCCGATCTTCCAGGAGGCGATCACGAGCGGGAAGTTCCACGGGACGATCAGCGCGCAAACGCCGACCGGCTCGCGCAGGGTCACGTCGAGACCCGGGTCGCTCACCGGGATCGTCTCCCCGAAGACCTTGTTCGCGGCTCCGCCCCAGTACTCGAGCACGTTCGCCACGGTCCCGATCTCGCCCCTCGCGGCGTTGATCGGCTTCCCCGCGTTCCGCGACTCGACGAGCGCGAACTCCTCGAGCCGCTCGCGGAGCAGCGCCGAGGCGCGCAGCAGCACCCGTCCGCGTTCGGTGGCGCTCATCCTCGGCCAGGCGCCCTCCTCGAACGCACGGTGCGCGATGTCGACGGCGCGCCTCGCGTCCTCGGCGCCCGCGTCCGAGACCTCCGCCATGGGCTCGCCGGTCCCCGGCTCGATCACGTCGGACGTCGCTCCGTCCGCGGGGGCCGTCCGCTCCCCGCCCAGCACCAGCAGTTCGGTCGTCATGTCCGGTTCCTCCGTTGCTCGCGTTCCTCCGTTGCTCGCGCGATGGTTCGATGATAGGCGCGGGCTCGCCGCAAGGCCGGCCACCGAACCGGGTGCGTATGCTCGGCCCGACGCACGAGGGAGGGCACGATGGGACGGCTCGACGGGAAGGTTGCGCTCATCACCGGCGGCGCGAGCGGCATGGGGATGGTCGCCTCGAAACTGTTCGCGAGCGAGGGGGCCTCGGTCGTCCTCACCGACGTCGCCGACGATGCCGGCGGGGCGGTGGCCGCCGAGATCGAGACCGCCGGCGGGCAGGCGCTGTACGTCCACTCGGACGCGTCGGACGAGGCCGACGCGGAGGCGATGGTGAAGGCGGCCGTGGACCGTTTCGGAGGCCTGCACGTCCTGTACAACAACGCCGGGGTGATGATGAGCCAGGACGGCTCGGTCACCGAGACCGACGCGTCGATCTGGGACACCACGCTCGACATCAACGTCAAGGGCGTCGCGTTCGGGTGCAAGTACGGCATACCCGCGATGATCGCCTCCGGGGGCGGGTCGGTGATCAACGTGGCGTCGTTCGTCGCGTGGATGGGCGCCGCCACCTCGCAGACCGCCTACACGGCTTCGAAGGGCGCCGTGCTCTCGATGACGCGGGAGATCGCGGTCGAGTACGCGCGCCGGGGGATCCGGTGCAACGCGCTCTGCCCCGGCCCGATCGACACGCCGCTGCTCGCCGAGCTGCTCGCCGATCCCGCACGGCGCCAGCGCCGCTTCGTCCACATCCCGATGGGGCGGCTGGGGCAGGCGGAGGAGCTCGCGAAGGCGGCCCTGTTCCTCGCGAGCGACGACTCCTCCTTCATGACGGGGGCCTCGCTGATCGTGGACGGCGGGATCACGGCTGCCTACGTGACGCCCGAGGACTAAACCCTTGGCCCAGGACTAAACCGGCGGCCCGGAGGGAACGATAGGAAGCCATGAGCCCCCTCCTGGCGGCCGTCGCAACCGGGCACCCCGCGATCCCGACGGGCGGTGACTTCGACTTCACGCCGCTGCTCTACGCCGCCATCGGGATCCTGGCGTTCAGGAGGCTCCGCCCGGGCCTGATGCTCCTGGCCGCCCCCCTGTTCCTTTTCGCAGGGGGCCTGGTGGACTCGATCTCGGACGTGCTCGGGCTGTCCACGCTCACCACGGCCTCGGCACTGGCGCTCCCCGCGCTCCTGCTCCCCCTGCCGCGCCAGTTGGGTCGGCATCACCGCCCTTCGGCCGGTTGACACGGAAACTTCGGGTGTGGCTCCATACGGCTGATCCTTCATTCGCCGTTCTCGGGAGGGGGCGAAATGTCCGAACGGAAGGTCGGTTCGGTCACCTATCAAGAGGTAGGTGAGGAGTACTTCAAGAACCGCGGACTTCGGCGACACGCGGGGGT
>CBRGMI010000032.1:0-14119 GCA_967797495.1 uncultured bacterium | reverse complement strand
GATTCGCCGGCTCTTGAAAGCCGGCGATCTCGCCGTCGTCCTGGTGCCCGCGATGGCCGAGCGCGCGCTCAAGCTCATGTCGCTCAGCCGCGAGCAGCTCCCGAGCGCGTTCGAGGTCCATCAGCGCACCTCCACCAGGTACTCAGAGTACATGTCAGGGTTCGAATCCTCTTGGTCCATCATCGAGCCTTTGTGAACCGAGGACGGACGCGAAGGGCACCTCGTACGTGAAATCTGCGATCGTGCTGTCGCGAACCAAGATCGTCCCGAAGCAGGCTCGGTTCCACATCGTCCGGACCTCGGGCTCCCCTTGCGGTAGCTCGCCGCGCGGTCCTAAGCGAGGTCGAGCGCGAGTTGGATGATCTGCTTCGCCTGCGCGACCTTCTCCCCGTCCGTCGCGAGCTGTGACTCGGCGCCCCTCCCGATGTCCACGACGACTCCCACTCCGACGGGGCAACGACATTCTCTACTCCCTCACGATCGAGCTAGTAGAAGGCCCTAGCCACGGATTACCCTCATCACGATCATCTCCTGCATCGAGGGGATGAAGGTCGCGCTGGAGTGACGCTCAGCTTTGGCGGGGAAGCGACAGCAACGATGTCCTGAGGGCCTCGAACGCCGGGAGCCCGCGGAGCGTCTCCAGATCGTCGTCCTTCGCGAGGAGCTCTGCATCCTCGAACCCGTTCGCCACCGCGGCGTCCAGCCATCGCAGCGCACGATCGGACGAACCTGCGCGGGCGGAAGAGCATGCGGCGTTGTACGCGACCTCGGAGCGGCTCGCGCGGCCGTCTGCGTACACGCGCCCCGCGACGCGACGGCCTCGTCGAGGCGTCCGATCAGGTGCATCCCGAGCGCAAGCATTGCGGCTGCCTTCGGGCCGTCGTCGCCCGGACGGTCGAGGAGCCGTGTCGTCAACTCGTCAGCCGCGGCCGATCGCGCGATGCACCGCATCGCGATCGTGCCGGGGAAGGACTTCGGTCACCTGGTCATCCCGGCCACCAGGCGCCGCAGACCTCGGTCGCGGTCGCCGATCACGAGGGCCGCGCATCCGTCGAGGACCGGGGACGGCGTCCCGTTCGGCCCGATCTGCCGCACGATCTCCTGTGCCTCATCGTCCCGCTCGCGGGCGAGCGCCGCCCACGCGGCGACCTCCGACGCCCGGGTGAGCGTCGCGCGGCCGCGCGCCGTTCCGAGGACGTGCCGGGCGATGATGGCGGCCGCGTCGGGGTCGTCCTCGAGGCGGCGCACCGCTGTCGTCAGTTCGTCGCCGAGCGGCGCGTCGCGCCGAGCGACAAGCTGCTGGGCGCTGTAGCCCGCGAAGAACACGCCGTACATCGCCAGAAACGGCTGACGTTCGAACAGCGCCCACGCCCCGCCGCCCACCGCCACCGAGATGGAGAGCCACAGGGCGGTGACTTCCCCCCGCTCGCCCATCGCTCCCCGCAGAACTGTGCGCGCGACGTTGCCGCCGTCGAACGGCAGGAGCGGAAGGAGGTTCAGCAACGACCAGGCCAGCGAGACCCGGACAAGGTCGTGCCAAAACAGGTAGGTGCTGAAGGACGTGAACGTCATCGTCCGCGTCACGACGTACGCCGGGAGCCCGAGGAGCGCGATCGCCGTCGCCGAGCCGGCGAGGTTCACGACCACGTCCTTCCATGGCGGGAGCGGCGCCGAGCCGTACGTCAGGCCGCCCCATGCCCACAGCTGGATGCGGGATGACTGTCCGAACACCCGGAACGCCACGGCGTGCCCAAGCTCGTGAACGAGGACGGAAACGAAGATCGCCACGAGCCACCCGGCGAGCGTGATGCCGCTGCGGCGGCCCAGGCCGAGGACGATCACCATGACGAAGAACATGGCGTCGACGCTCACCGGGATGCCGCCGAGGCGGAACGACAACGACGCACGCATGTTCCGGAGTATCGGTCGCGGGTGCCCGCGAGTGGACCCGTCCGTCGAGCCTGCCCTGCCTGGGCCCGATGGAACTGAGGGCATGCTTGCGTCCGTAGAATCGCGTGAGGTGCAGCATGGGAGGCCAAGCCATGGAGAGTCAGGTCATGGAAGCGTATGAGCGACTCGTGGCCGCCTTTCGCGAAGGGCGCTGGGATGACAAGTTTGCGAGCTTCGCGGAGGAGGCGACGGTAGTTGATGGGGGGGCGTGGTTCGGTTCCTTGAGCGAGTACCGTGCCGCGTGGAACCGGTGGGCGGAACAGCAGGACGCCCTGCCGGTTCCCCTGTCGGTCGATACCCGCATCATGACACTCCAGATGCTCGGCCAGGCAGCCGTCCTGACGCACTCCATCGACAGTCGTGAACGAACCGACGCGGGCGAAGAAACGGCACATGAGGTAGAGACCATCGTGTTCGGTAAGCAGCGCGACGGTCGCTGGCTGATCGTCCATCAGCACCTGTCACCCCGACACGCCTGAGCCGAGTCCCGAGTCTCAGAGCATGAGGCCGAGCGATGACCTACGAAATCATCAACGGTTGGATCGTCGGGAAGCTCCCGGGGCCGGATGGAGCGCTGATCCCGGTCAAACACTTCCCTCAGGGGCCGTACGAGCGACGGCAACGGAACAACCCGTTTCTCTGCCTTCACACCACCCAGACGCACGGCTACGTTGAGGATCTCCGCTTCCCGAGCGAGTTCCAGGTGGGCGAGGACGTCATCGGTCAACACCGACCGCTGTGGGCGAGAGGCTCGGCGGTGGACGAACACGACCATGACCTCCTCCAGATCGAGATCGTTGGGTTCTCGAAGCTGGATCCATGGCTGCCGGAACCGGAGAGCCTGTTTCCGCTCGTCGCGTTGATGGCGCTCCTACATCGCCGCGGATTCGTGGCAACGGGGCTGAGACGTCCAGATCGGTGGCCGGTCCGGCTCGACCGACTTCCGGCCGCCGTGGACACGTACTACCGACGCCACGAGGTCTGGGACGACCCGTTCGTGTACGGTCACGTCGAGATCCCCGGCGACGAGCACTGGGACCCGGGTTCGCTCGACCATCCGGCGTTGTTTTCGATGGTCCGCGATGTTCTGGCTCCGAAGGAGGTCGATGGCGAGGTGCTCTCGGACAATCAGATCGAGGGGATCGAGTTCGCGAACGGGATGCGGCGGTACCTGGACAGCCCCCAGAACGAGCCCGCGGAGCCTGGACCGAACCGCCAGGGGTTCCGTTTCGCGAAGCGGATCGAGATGCATATCGAAGCCGAACCACCGCCGGCCCGGTTCGAACCCACGCGATCCTCGACCGAAGGCATGCAGCTCGCACCCGGCGAGAAGCACCCCGGACCAGAGGACGAGGAGGGGCAGAGCTAGGTGCTCCCCACTTCGCCTTGACAGCCCGCTCGCGCGAGCGGTAATTTACCTTCTAGTTAATTAACCGAAGGGTTGAATGGAGGGCGAATGGTGAGCGTCGCCGATCGGCTGGATCGCACGTTCGGGGCCCTGGCGGATCCGACCCGGCGCGCCATCCTCGCGCGTCTGGCGAAGGGGGAGGCCTCCGTGACCGAGCTGGCGGACCCCTTCGAGATGAGCCTGCCGGCGGTCTCGAAGCACCTGAAGGTGCTGGAGCGCGCCGGACTGGTCTCGAGGGGTCGGGAGCGTCAGTGGCGACCCGCGCGGCTCCGGGCGACCCCGCTGCAGGAGGTCGCCGAGTGGACCGACCCGTACCGCCGCTTCTGGGAGGAGCGCTACGACCGACTCGACGAGTACCTGGGCGAGCTCCAGGGACGAGGACGAGGCAAGAGGAAGGAGAAGGGCGATGGGCGAGGACGGTAAGCACAAGCACACGCTGGCCACGCCGGGCCGGAAGATCGTCATGACGCGGGTCTTCGACGCGCCGCGCGAGCTCGTGTTCGACGCGCACAGCTCGTGCGAGCACGTGTCGCACTGGTGGGGCCCGCGGAACCACGAGGTCGCGAGTTGCGAGATCGACTTCCGGCCCGGCGGTGCCTGGAGGATCGCGCACCGGGCCCCCGACCGCGAGATCCCGGTGTTCTTCGGCGAGTACCGCGAGATCGTCCGCCCCGAGCGGTTCGTGTGGACGTTCGGGTTCGAGGGCATGCCGGGTGAGCCGGGGCCCGAGACCTACGTGTTCGAGGAGCGCGACGGCAAGACCACGCTCACGAGCACCGCCGAGTTCGACACGACCGAGCAACGCGACGCGGTGCTCGAGACGGGGATGGAGGAGGGCGCCGCCGAGACGTGGGATCGGCTCGACGAGTACCTGGAGGTCATGGCGCAGCCCACGGCCGGCTGAGCGGAAAGGCCCTCCGAGCGGGCGCCGAGGCGGGCTCGGGCTCGGCGCCTTCGGCAGCAACCCCGTTGGCGTTCGGAGGTCACGTTCGTTCGTCATGGAGGCGTAACAACGGCGTAACCACGTCGATGCGGTCGTTCGGGAAGATCGCCGCATGACGGTCCGGATCGCGACCGGTTCCTTCGACGACCTCGAGGCGATCTCGGAGATCTACGCGCACTACGTGCGGACTTCCGCGATCAGCTTCGATGTCGATGCCCCCTCGGCTGCGTGGCGCCGCGAGTGGTTCTCGGTGTTCGAGACGAGGGGACGCCACCGCCTGCTCGTCGCCCGGAGCCGGGGAAGGGCGGTCGGGTACGCCGCCAGCGTCCCCTACCGACCGAGGGCCGCCTACGCGCCGTCCGTCGAGACCAGCGTCTACGTCGCGCCGAGCTACATAGGGCGGGGGATGGGATCGGCGCTGTACGGGGCTCTGATCGCCGAGCTGGAGCGCGAGGACGTCCACCGTGCCTACGCCGGGATCGCGATCCCGAATCCGGCGTCGGTGCGTCTGCACGAGCGGTGCGGGTACCGGCGCGCCGGCTACTACACCGAGCAGGGGCGCAAGTTCGGGCGATACTGGGACGTCGCCTGGTACGAACGGGCCTTCCCGGAGGTGGCGTTCGCGACCTCCGGGTGAGAGGTTGGAGGCGTGGCCGACGAGCTCGAACCGCGGATCGACGACCTGTACGCGCTCCCGCTCGAGCGCTTCACGCCCGAACGGGATGCGCTGGCCAAGGAGCTTGCAGCGGACGGCGATCGTGCCGGCGCCGCCCGCGTGAAGGCGCTCCGAAAGCCGGTGGTTGCAGCGTGGGCCGTGAACGCGCTCGCCCGCGAGGATCCCGACAGTGTCCGAGCGCTGATCGAGCTCGGGGACGCCCTCCGGTCGGCTCACCGCCGGGCCGTGTCGGGCGGGGACGTCGAGCCCTTCCGCGCGGCGACCGAGGAGCGTCGTCAGCTCGTGAAGGAGCTCACGCGCAAGACGGGGGCGATCCTCGAACGGGCGGGCGGCGCCACGACGGCGACGACCGACGCGATCGCGGGGACCCTGGAGGCCGCCACGATCGACGAGGAGACGGGGGAGCTCGTCCGCGCCGGTCGGGTCATCAAGCCCGTCCGCCCGCCGGCGACCTTCGCCGGCGCAGGCCTCCGGGTGCTCGAGGGCGGACCTTCCCGCTCGGCGGCGCCTGTCGATGCACCGAAGCGCAAGCCCGATGCCGTCAAGCTGCGCCGCGAGCTCTCGGCGGCCGAGTCGCGGGAGCGTCGCTCGGCCGCCGCCGTCGAGCGCGAGCGCGGCGCGATCCAGGACCTGGACCGCCGGCGCTCGGAGGCCAAGGACCGGCTGCGGGCGGCGGAAGCCGAGCTCCGGGGCGTCTCGCTCGAGCGCAAGCGCCTGGCCATGGCGCTGGACAAGCTGGCGGATCGTTGATCCGGTCGTCGCGCGCCTGACCGATCCGGCGGGGTCGGTTGGGTAGCATCTGCAGACCATGCGCCGCTACGACGCCTCCGAGATCGAGCCGAAGTGGGTCGAACGGTGGGAGGCCGAGGGCCTGTACAGGGCGTCCGAGGACCCCGCCGACCCTCGCCCCCGGTTCTACGCGCTCGACATGTTCTCGTACCCGTCGGGTGACCTCCACATGGGTCATGCCGAGGCATTCAGCGGCGGGGACGCGGTGGCGCGGTTCGCCACGATGCGCGGCCACAACGTGCTCCATCCGATCGGCTGGGACGCCTTCGGGCTCCCGGCCGAGAACGCCGCGATCAAGCGCGGGATCAACCCCAAGGAATGGACGTACGCGAACATCGAGCAGCAGGCGCGCTCGTTCCGCCGGATGGGGATGTCGTTCGACTGGGCCCGCCGGATCAACACCAGCGACCCCGAGTACTACCAGTGGACCCAGTGGTTATTCCTCCGGCTGTTCGAACGCGGTCTGGCGTACCGCAAGAACGCTCCGGTCAACTGGTGCCCCAAGGACGCGACGGTCCTGGCGAACGAGCAGGTGATCAACGGCGCCTGCGAGCGGTGCGGCACGCCGGTCGTTCGCAGGGACCTCACCCAGTGGTTCTTCAAGATCACCGACTACGCGCAGCGGCTGCTCGACGACATCGAGCCGCTCGACTGGCCCGAGCGTGTGATGACGATGCAGCGCAACTGGATCGGGCGTTCGGAGGGCGCGGACGTCACGTTCGAGATCGCCGAGACCGGCGATCCCGTCGAGGTGTTCACGACGCGCCCGGACACGCTGTGGGGGGTCACGTTCTTCGTGTTCGCGCTCGAGCATCCGCTCGTGCCCAGGCTCGCCGAGGCCGGTGGCACCACGATCGAGGTCGAGGCGATGCTCGAGGCAGTGCGCGCGACGCCCCTGGCCAACCGTGAGCAGGCAGAGAGCCGCGAGGGGATCCGCGTGGGTGTCCACGCGGTGAACCCCGTGAACGGGGAGAAGGTCCCCGTCTTCGTCGCCCCCTACGTGCTCATGGAGTACGGCACCGGCGCCGTGATGGGGGTGCCGGCACACGACCAGCGGGACTTCGAGTTCGCGCGCGCCCACGACGTGCCGATTCGCGTGGTGGTGCAGCCCGAAGGCGAGCAGCGTGACGCCGGGACGATGACCGAGGCGTACGACCACGAGGGCGTGATGGTGAACTCGGGACCGTTCGACGGCGCGCGGTCGCCGGAGTCGATCGCGCGGGTCACGGCCTGGCTCCAGGAGCAGGGGAAGGGACGCTCGGCCGTCACATACCGGCTCCGCGACTGGCTCATCAGCCGCCAGCGCTACTGGGGTGCTCCCATCCCCATCGTCCACTGCCCCGAGCACGGCGAGGTGGCCGTCCCCGACGATCAGCTCCCGGTGCTGCTCCCCGAGGACGTCGACTTCCGGCCCGGCGGCGAATCGCCGCTCGCCCGCCACGAGGGGTTCGTGAACACCGTCTGTCCGATCGGTGGCGAAGCGGCCAGCCGCGACACCGACACGATGGACACGTTCGTCGATTCCGCCTGGTACTACTACCGTTACTGCTCGCCGCACGCCGAGACGCAGCCGTTCGACCCGGCGGCGGTCGAGCGATGGATGCCCGTCGACCAGTACATCGGGGGCGTCGAGCACGCGATCCTGCACCTCCTGTATTGCCGGTTCCTCACGAAGGTGCTGTACGACATGGGGATGGTCGGCTTCACCGAGCCGATGCTGCGGCTGATGAACCAGGGCCAGGTGATCTTCGGCGGTGCGTCGATGAGCAAGTCGAAGGGCAACATCGTCGAACCGATGCCGCTCGTCGAACGCTGGGGGGCCGACACGATGCGGCTGAACATCCTGTTCGCCGGGCCCTTCGAGGACGACATCGACTGGAAGCTGATCGCGCCCGATGCCAATCGGCGTCCGGGCGTGACGACGTGGCTCGGCCGCGTCTTCGCGGTCGTCGGCGAGGCGTGCGAGCGCGACGCTTCGGACCCCGAGCCGTTGCGACGCCTGACCCACCGAACGATCCGAGCGGTCACCGACGACATGGAGCGCTTCCGGTTCAACGTGGCGATCAGCAAGCTGCAGGTGTTGTCGAACGCGATGCGCTCGGCGCTGGACGCCGGCGAGGGCGCCCGGGAGGCCGCGGCCGCGCTCACGCTCATGCTGGCGCCCCTGGCTCCCTTCGCGTCGGAGGAGCTCTGGCGCGAGGTGCTCGGCAATCCCTCGAGCGTGCACACCGCGGACTGGCCGACCTTCGACGAGGCGCTCGCGCGCGACGAGCGGGTCACGCTGGTGATCCAGGTCGACGGGAAGGTCCGCGACCGCATTGAGGTCGACGCCGACGCCGACGCGCAGACTTGCCGAGAGCTGGCCCTGGCCTCGGAGAAGGCACGGCGCGCGATCGACGGGCGCGAGCTCGCCAAGGTGATCGTCAGGGAGCCCCGCCTGGTGAACCTGGTCACCTCCCGCTAGGCACGCCTCGCCCCGCGGCTCAACATCCGGCGGAGGCGTCCCGATAGGAAAGGCGAGGCCGGTGTGGGCCTGCTTCCGCCTGACCGAGGACACCGATGAGCGCGACGGCCCCCCGAACGCCAGTGCCGGACGGAGACGAGGGATCCGGCTCGCGCCACCGCGTCCTTCGGACCAAGCGGACGATCGCACTGCTCCGGATCTGCGTGCTCGCGGTCGTCACGGTCCTGTCTCTGAGCTCGGTCGGCGTCCGCACCGGTGCGTGGCCGGCCGCCCTCGTCCTGCTGTTCGACGCCTTCGTCTACGCGCTGACCTGCCTGGTGCTCTCCACACGAAGCGATGAGGCGTCGCCGTGGGGGCGCGCCATGACGTTCGCCATCGACGTCGCCCTGATCACGGCGTGGATCGAGGTCACCGGCGGCGGTCGGAGCGAGTTCTGGACCCTGTACCTGATCGTGATCGCGGCGGTGGCCCTGCGTTTCGGGATCGTCCAGACCATCGGCGTGGCCGTCGGGCTCTCGGTCCTGCTGCTGGCCCAGCTCGTCGAGCACGGCGTGCTGTGGACGTCGAGGCTGTACCGGCCGACCCTGTTGCTGGTCGCCGGGTTCGCGATGGGGGTGCTCTCGCTACAGCGAGCGGACCAGCGACAGAAGCGATTCGAGATGGAGGCGATCGCCGAGTCGAGGGGGCGAGAACTCGGCAGGGAGCGCGCGGAGGTGGAGCGTCTCCGGAAGGTCGATCTCGCGCGGACCGAGTTCGTCGGGGTCGCGGCGCACGAGCTCCGGACCCCACTCGCCGCGATCCTCGGGGTCCTGAGCACCCTCAAGGAACACGGCGCAGTGCTCGAGGACCGGGTCCGCGTCGACCTGATCGACGGGGCCGAGGCGCAGGCCGAACGACTCACGAGGCTGGTGGAGGACCTGCTCACGGTCTCCCGGATCCAGGACGGGGTGCTCCACCTGTCGATGGAGCCGGTCGACCTCGGCGACCTGATCGCCGACGCGGCGCAGGCATCGGGCGCGGCCGAGCGTCTGAGGCTCGAGCCCGACTCGCCCGCCCGGGTGGTGTGCGACGCCGATGCGATCGTCCGGGTGCTCACGAACCTGTTCGACAACGCGAGGAAGTACTCGCCCGAGGGGACGCCGATCGAGGTCGGGGTCGCCGCCAACGATCGGCGTGTGACGATCGGCGTCGGCAACGCCGGGAGCGGGATCGCGCCGGAGGATCGGGAGGCGATCTTCGAGCGGTTCCGCCGAGCGGATAGGTCGGGGGCGCCGGGCGCGGGACTCGGCCTGTACATCTCGCGCGGGCTGGTGCGCGCACACGGTGGCGAGCTCGAGGTCGGTGACGTGCCGCAGGGCGGGACCCGGTTCACCTTCTGGCTGCCCGTGCTCGACCCGGGCGAGCGCGAGGTGAGGGTCGGGCCTTCGAACGGCGACGCGATCGAACCCAACGTGAGCCACATCACGGTTCCATCGCTCGGTCGGCGTTAGCGTTCGGTCGCGGTCTCCCCCGGAGGGGGGAGCTCATGTCCGAAGGCTCGATCCGCGAGCGCCTGGCTGCGCTCTCGCGCGGGGAGCTGGTGGGCCTGGTCGCGCTCCTCGCCGTCACCCTCGGGGGCGCGGGTCTGTGGTACGTGCGATCGCTGCCTCGCCCGGTCGAGGTGGCCGCGACTCCTGGCGGGGGCGATTCCCCGGTTGCTGCGGCGTCGGCCAGCCCGTCGCCGGAGGTCGTGATCCTCGTGGACGTCGCCGGGTGGGTGCGCCGTCCGGGTGTCTACGAGTTCGAGGAGGGCGCGCGGGTGATCGACGCGATCGATGCGGCGGGGGGCGCCCGCTCGGGCGCGCTGCTGGAGTCGCTGAACCTCGCGGCTCCGCTCGCCGATGGGATCCAGATCCTCGTTCCGCGCGAGGGGGAGACCGTGGCGCCGCCCACATCGGGGGGAGCGGTCGCGGGCGTGGCCGGGCTGATCAACGTCAACACCGCGGCGGCGACCGAGCTCGAGGAGCTGCCCGGCGTCGGCGAGGTGATCGGCCAGGCCATCGTCGACTATCGGACGGAGAACGGGCCGTTCACCTCCGTCGACCAGTTGCTCGATGTGAGCGGGATCGGGGATGCGACGCTCGAGAACATCCGGGAGCTCGTCACCGTGTGAGCGCCTGGATCACGCCGGCGCTCGCGGCCGTGTTCTGGGCCGGCCTGCTCGCGCAGCCGCGGCTCGGCGATGTCGTCGACCCATGGGTCTGGCTGTCGGCGGGCGGCGGGCTGCTGGGAGTCGCGTTGATCCTCGCGCCCCAGCCGGCGGAGGGTACGGGATCGCTCGAGCGGGCCGGGCTTCTCGAACGCGATCCTCGAGCGGCCGTCGCACCGGCGACCACCCGACACGACCGGCCAGCGTGGCTCCCGCTTGGGCTCGCGCTGATCGGCGCCGTCCTGCTCGCCGTCGGGTGGGGCAGCCTGCACGAGCACCGTGTCCGGGGCGCGGTCGTGGCTCGCCTCGGGCCGGCCAGCGTCACCGTCGAAGGTCCGCTCCGCGTCGATCCCTCGACCGAACGCGATCGGTGGTCGGCCATCATGGACGTGCGCTCGGTCAGCTGGGACGGCGGGGCTGCTGCCGTTCGAGAGACCGTCTGGCTCTCCGGACACGAACAGCCTCCCGACGCGGTGCGCGGCGACGTCGTCCGCGTCACCGGATCGCTCCAACCCGTCGAGGACGGAGGCTTCGCGGAGTTCCTGCTCCGGCGCGGGATCTCGGCCGACCTGGAGGTCGGCGAGGTGACGCGTCTGGGGCCCGCGCCGTTCGCGCCCGTCCGGTGGGCGCAGGCGTTCCGAGCGCTCGCCGGCCGCTCGATCGAGTCCTCGTTCCCGCCGCGCGAGGCGGGGCTGCTGATGGGGCTCGCCCTCGGAGACGACTCGAGGCTGGATCCCGTCCTCGAACGTGACTTCCGCGCGACCGGGCTCTCGCACCTGCTGGTCGTCTCGGGCGAGAACGTCGCGATGGTGCTCGCCCCGATCGTGGCTCTCGGGGCCGCATTGCGATGGTCCCGGTGGCCCCGGTTCGCGCTCGGGGTCGGGACGGTGGCGTTCTTCGTCGTGCTGACCGGCGCCGACCCGTCGGTGATGCGCGCCGGCGTGATGGCGGGGCTCGCGTTGATCGGCATCCTGCTCGGCCGGCCGAGGAGCACGGGCTCGATCCTCGCGGGGGCCGTCGTCGTCCTGCTCGCGATCGATCCGGCGCTGGTGTGGTCGGTCGGGTTCCAGCTGTCGGTAGCGGCGACGGCGAGCATGGTGGCGTTGGCCACGCCGATCTCCCAACGGCTCCGCTTTCTGCCGGGGTCGCTCGCTCTGGCGACCGGAGCCACGCTCGCCGCGCAGGTCGGAGTCACTCCGTTGCTCCTTTACTACTTCCACGAGGTCCCCGTCTCGACCGTGGCGGCCAACGTCCTCGCGTTCCCCGCCGTGCCGCCCGCGTTGCTGATCGGCCTGGCCGCGGCAACCACCGGGATCGTGTTCGAGCCGCTCGGCCGCCTGCTCTCGGTCGTGGCCCAGGTGCCGATGCGCTACCTCGAGGCCGTCGCGGATCGCCTGGCGCGAGCGCCGATCCCGTGGATCACGGGCGGCGGCCTCCCGAGCCTGGTCCTCGGGCTCGCGGCGGCCGTCCTGATCGCGTGGTGGCTGCGCTCGGGTCGCCGCCTGCCGAGGAAGGCGATTGTGGTCGCGCTCGGGCTCGTGCCGCTGCTGCTCTGGTCCAGTGCGCTCTCCGCCGGCCCGCCGAGCGCGCTCACCGTGCGCTTCTTCGACGTCGGCCAGGGGGATGCCGCCCTGCTCACCTCGCCGAGCGGGGTCGCGATCCTGGTCGACGGCGGGCCCGAACCCGATCAGGTGGCCACGGAGCTTGTGGCGCTCGGGGTCAAGCGGCTCGACCTGGTGATCGCGAGCCACCCACACGCCGACCACGTGGTCGGGCTCCCCGCCGTGCTCGCCAGGATCCCGGTCGGCGTGCTGCTCGAACCCGGGTGCGAAGACGAGTCGCCCGACGGGGCGGCGCTCGATGAGGCCGCGACCTCCGAGCACATCGCGGTCCGGCACCCGAGGGCGGGCGACGTCCTGTGGGCCGGCGACATCCGCCTCGAGATCTTGTCGCCCGATCGATGCTGGTCGGGCACCGAGTCCGACACCAACAACGACGCGATCGTCGTGCGCGCGAGCATCGGCGAGGACTCGGTGCTGTTCGCGACCGAGCCCGAGGAGCCGGCCCAGCAGGTCCTGCTCGACGAGGGCGCCGACCTGCTCGCCGACGTCCTCAAGGTGCCCCACCACGGGGCCGCGACGTCGATCGAGCCCTTCTTCGAGGCTGTCGACGCGGAGGTCGCCATCGTCAGCGTCGGCCCGAACACGTACGGTCACCCCGTCCCCGAGGTCCTGGACTGGGTCCGCGCCACGGGCGCCGAGGTGTTTCGAACCGATCGGGACGGGACCGTCACGGTCACCTTCGAGCGTGGAGGTGTGGTTGTAGAGTCCGCCGCGTGAGCCCGAAGGACGCGCCGGTGACCCTTCTCTGGGGCGAGGACGAGTTCCTCCTGCGGGAGGCCGCGCTCGAGTTCCTCGGCGACCTGCAGCCGGTAGAGGTGGACGGCGGGCTGTGGCAGGGTGGCGAGACGGGGGATCTCGCGACCCCCTCGCTGTTCGGCGAGCGCCGGGCGCTCCTGGTCTCGAACGCGAGGTCGCTGCCCGACGAGGGGGTCCGCGAACTCGCCCGGTACCTCGAGGCCCCCGATCCGGGCGCGCCGCTCCTGCTCGTCGCGGTGGTCGGCGATCGGGCGAAGGCGCCGGCGGCGCTCGTGAAGCTCGTCAAGGGCGTCGGGCCGGTGACCGAGGTCAAGATCCAGCGCAAGGATCTGTCGGCCTGGATCCTGAAGCGAGCGAAGACGAAGGAGCTCGACCTGGCGCCGGACGGCGCGGCGGCGCTGGTCGACACGCTTGGCGAGGAACCCGGGGCGCTCGATCGCGCGCTGGACCAGCTCGCGACGGCGTTCGCGGGTGAGCGGATCACCCGCGAGATCGTGTCTCGGCAGTTCCGCGGGCTCGGCGAGCAGCATGTATGGGACCTGTGCGACAAGGCGTTCTCGCGCGACCTGCCCGGCGCGATGCGTTCGCTCCGGACGCTGCTCGAGGCGGGCGAGGCGGGGCTGATGCTCCTCGGAGCCATCACGTCGCGGCTCCGCGACCTGATCCGCGTGAAGTCGCTGCCCGAGCGGCTGGCGCCCGCCGAGGCCGCGAGACAGGCGGGGCTCCGGTTCGATTGGCAGGTGCGGCGTTACCGCGAACAGGCCAAGCGCTTCTCGCCGGAGGAGCTCGCAGGCCTCCACGAACGCATCGCCTGGGCGGATCGGGCCCTGAAGTCCGGCGCGACCGACGACGTCGTCCTCCCGATGCTCGTCTCGGCGATCGCGGGGGAGCCCGCCGCCCTGCCGGTGTAGAGGACTACTCGGCGGGTGCGGCGGCGCGGTTCGCGGCCCTGGCCAGACGAGACTTGTGGCGGGCCGCGGCGCGCTTGTGGAGCATGCCCTTCGAGGCGGCCTTGTCGTAGGCGCGTGAGGCCTCGCGGACGGCGGCGGCGGTGGTCTCGGCGTCGCCGCCCTCGGCCGCCGTGGCCGCCTTCTTGCTCGCCGTCTTCAGCGAGGAGCGGACGCCCTGGTTGCGCTTTCGCCGCTTCTCGTTCTGACGGTTCCGCTTGATCTGGGACTTGATGTTGGCCATGAACGGTCGAGTGTACCAGCGGCCCTAGGCACGCCCGAGGGCGCCGCCGCGCTTGGCGCCCGTACGATAGGCGCGCCGTGACCGAGCTCACTCACATCCGGAACTTCTGCATCATCGCGCACATCGACCACG
>CBRGMI010000031.1:0-14128 GCA_967797495.1 uncultured bacterium | reverse complement strand
GTCATCTACTCGAAGTACGGCGGCACCGAGGTCAAGGTCGCGGGCGAGGAGTACCTGATCCTCTCGGCCCGGGACGTCCTGGCCGTCATCGCCAAGTAACCCAGCACACGTTCGGTCGGGGGCGGGCCGTGATGCGGCCGGCCCCCGTTTCGTTCCCCGACCCGCAAGAGAGAGGAAGGTCCCATGGCAAGCAAGCTCCTGAAGTTCAGCGAGGATGCGCGTCGATCGCTCGAGGCCGGCGTGAACAAGCTGGCCGACACGGTCGCCCTCACGCTCGGACCGAAGGGCCACAACGTGGTCCTGGACAAGAAGTGGGGCGCGCCGACGATCACGAACGACGGCGTCACGATCGCGAAGGAGGTCGAGCTCGAGGACCCGTGGGAGAACATGGGCGCCCAGCTCGCCAAGGAGGTCGCCACCAAGACCAACGACGTAGCTGGTGACGGCACCACGACCGCGACCGTGCTCGCACGGGCGATGGTCCGCCGCGGGATGCGCAACGTGGCGGCGGGCGCGAACCCGATGGCCCTCAAGCGCGGCATCGAGAAGGCCGTCGTCGCGGCCGTCGATGCGATCAAGGATCAGGCGAAGGACGTGGGCTCGCGGGAAGACATCTCGAACGTGGCCGCGATCTCGGCGGCCGACCCCACGATCGGCGACGTGCTCGCCGAGGCGCTCGACAGGGTTGGCAAGGACGGCGTGGTTACGGTGGAGGAGTCCAACACGTTCGGCATGGAGCTCGAGTTCGTGGAGGGCATGCAATTCGACAAGGGCTACATCTCGCCGTACTTCGTCACCGACCAGGAGAGCATGGAGGGGGTCCTCGATGAGCCGTACATCGCGCTCGTGAACAAGAAGATCTCCAGCGTCCAGGAGCTGCTCCCGCTCCTGGAGAAGGTGCTCCAGGCCGGCAAGCCGCTGCTGCTGATCGCCGAGGACGTCGAGGGCGAGGCGCTGGCCACCCTCGTCGTCAACAAGATCCGCGGAACCTTCAACGTCGTCGCGGTCAAGGCGCCAGGGTTCGGCGACCGCCGCAAGGCGATGCTGCAGGACATCGCGACCCTCGCCGGAGGCCAGGTCATCAGCGAGGAGGTCGGGCTCAAGCTCGAGAACGTCGGGCTCGACCTGCTCGGCAGCGCGAGGAAGGTCATCGTGACCAAGGACGACACCACGGTCGTCGAGGGCTCGGGCGGTCAGGACGAGGTCAAGGGCCGCATCAACCAGATCAAGGCCGAGATCGACAAGACCGACTCCGACTGGGACCGCGAGAAGCTCCAGGAGCGCCTCGCGAAGCTGGCCGGCGGCGTCGCGGTGGTCAAGGTCGGCGCGGCGACCGAGGTCGAGCTCAAGGAGAAGAAGCACCGGATCGAGGACGCGCTGTCCGCGACGAGGGCGGCGATCGAGGAGGGGATCGTGCCGGGCGGAGGCGTGGCGCTGATCCGCGCCGAGGCCGCGCTCGACAAGATCGACCTCGACGGCGACGAGGCCACCGGGGCGAGGATCGTCCGGGACTCTCTGTCCGAGCCCGCCCGCCTGATCGCCGACAACGCCGGCGTCGAGGGCGCCGTGGTCGTCGAGCGGATCCGCGCCGAGGGAGACGCTCGTGGCTACGACGCCTCGAGCGGCGAATGGGTCGACATGTTCAAGACCGGCATCCTCGACCCGGCCAAGGTCACGCGCTCCGCGCTGCAGAACGCGGCCTCGATCGCGGCGATCATCCTCACGGCCGAGAGCGCCGTGGTGGAGAAGCCGGAGGAGGAAGAGCCCGCCGCGGCCGCCGCGGGTCACATGCACTGACCCGGAGTGGATGCTGGGCATCGCCGGAGAGGGCCGGGCAACCGGCCCTTTCTGCCGGAGGTCCTGAGGATCTCGATCAGAGCGGCGGCCGTTCGGTCCCCGTCTTCGCCAGTCCGGCCAGGAGTCCGACCGTGAACGCCGTGCTGACGGCGGCGAACACCCACCACAGCAGCGGCGACACCTCGTCGGGCAGTCCGAAGACTGCGTTCAACGTCGCCACGATCGCGGAGCCTGCGGTCGCGAAGACGAACGCCCACGCGAACCACCACAAGGTCTCCAGGCGCCGAGCCACGAGCACCATGAGCAGCGACAGCGAGAACCCGAAGACGCCGGCGATCCTGACGTAGCCCTGGTCGGGCAGTTCCGGCAGGTCGAACACCGTGACCAGCACGAACCGGGGCGCCGCGGTGATCGCGACCCCGCACGCCGCCCAGACGACGGCCTCGAGGATCATCACCCGCCTCAGGAGGTCCACGGCGGCCCATCATCCCAGGTCACCGGTGGTGAGGCGTTGGTAGCATGCGTCCGCGGAGCCCCTCGCGGGCTCCTCTTGCTGACGAACCCTGTTCCCGACCGACCTGCGAGGCACGGACATGGACGACACGCCCCGGGTCGCGGTCATCGGGCTGGACTGCGGCACCCCCCAGCTCCTGTTCCGCGACTTCGAAGCCGAGACGCCGAACATCCACGCGCTGATGCAGCGCGGGATGTGGGGTGACCTGGCGAGCATCACGCCGCCGATCACGGTCCCGGCCTGGGCCTGCGCCATGACCGGAAAGACGCCCGGACAGCTGGGCATCTACGGGTTCCGCAACCGCAAGGACACCAGCTACGACGGCCTGTCGATCGCGACCTCGGACGCCGTGAAGGAGCCCGCGGTCTGGGACGCCTTGGGGGGCAAGGGTCTCCGGTCCCTGCTGATCGGCGTGCCGCCGTCGTTCCCGCCGCCGAAGGACTTCCCCGGCTGGCGGGTCGGATGTTTCCTCACGCCACCCTCGGCGAAGTCCTGGGCGTTCCCGGCCGAGCTCGAGACCGAGATCGTGGCCGAGCTCGGGGCCGGGAACGACTACATCTTCGACATCCCCGACTTCCGCCGGGCCGGGTACGAGGTCGCCCTCGACCAGGTATTCAGGATGACAGAGCGGCGTTTCCGGGTCGGCCGCAAGCTCGCGGCGGAGAAGCCCTGGGACTTCTTCATGCTGTGCGAGATCGCGCCGGACCGCCTCCACCACGTGTTCTGGCAACACTGGGACCCGCGTCACCCGCTGTACGAGGCGGGCAACAAGTACGAGACGGCGTTCCAGGACTACTACAGGTTCCTGGACGTCGAGGTCGGCAAGCTGCTCGAGGTGCTCCCGGAGGATGCGATCACGATCGTGATGAGCGACCACGGCGCGCGCCCGATGCTGGGCGGCCTCTGCTTCAACGACTGGCTGATCCAGGAGGGCTACCTCTCGCTGGAGGCGCAGCCCTCCCGCGTGATCCCGATCAAGGAGGCGGCGATCGACTGGGGCCGGACGGTCGCGTGGGGGGACGGCGGCTACTACGGCCGGTTGTTCCTGAACGTGAAGGGGCGCGAGCCCCAGGGGGTCCTCGAGCCGGCTCGCTACGAGGAGACGCGGGACGAGCTGATCGACAGGCTCGAGGCGGCGCCCGGGCCCGACGGGACGCCCCTCGGCACGAAGGTCCTCAAGCCGCAGGAGGTGTACCCGGAGGTCCGCGGCGTCGCGCCCGACCTGATCGTCTACTTCGGCGACCTCGCGTGGCGTTCGGTCGGCTCGGTGGGGAACCGGAGCATCTACACCTACGAGAACGACACCGGGCCCGACGGGGCGAACCACGATCGCAACGGCGTGTGGGTGATGACGGGCCTCCCGGGGCAGACCACGGGTGAAGTCACCGGTCTCAGTCTCGTCGACGTTGGACCGTCCATCCTGTCGCTGTACGGCATCGACGCGCCCGAGGGCGCCGTCGGAAGGAGCTTCCTGTGACCCATCACCCCGAACGGCAAGGTTTCACCGTCTGGTTCACCGGCCTGTCCGGCGCCGGCAAGTCGACGATCGCCGAGATGCTGTACCACGAGTTCCAGGCGCGGCAGATGAAGACCGAGATCCTGGACGGCGACGTCGTCCGTCAGAACCTGTCCAAGGGCCTCGGGTTCTCCAAGGAGGATCGTGACACGAACATCATGCGGATCGGGTTCGTCGCCGAGCTCCTGACGCGAAACGGCGTCGCGACGATCTGCTGCCCGATCTCGCCCTACAAGGAGACCCGAGACCAGGTGCGGGCCATGATCGGGGAGTTCGTCGAGGTCTACGTGCATGCCACGCTCGACGAGCTCTCGCACAACCGCGACCCCAAGGGCCTGTACAAGAAGGCACTCGCCGGCGAGATCAAGGGGTTCACCGGCGTCGACGATCCGTACGAGGTGCCCGAGCGCCCCGAGCTCGTGCTCGACACCATGGTCGAGTCACCGGAGGAGTCCCTCCGGCGGACGCTGAGCAAGCTCAGGGAGCTGGGGTACCTGGATGACGACTCGGTCCTGGTCGGGGGGGACCGACTGCATTCCGGGCTGACCGACCTGCGGCTGCACGAGACGGGGCACGTCGTCAACGAGAGCTGAGAGGGCGGGCCCGGGAGGGGCCCTCGGCCACGGCGGGCCACGTGCGAGCGTGCGTCAGCGTCAGGTGAACGTCGTCATCGACCTCAAGTCTCGACCTCGAGACCCGCTCGCGCAACCCGGTCCGGTCGCACCGCCGTGGTACCTTCCCCGCATGGAGTGACGGCGTCCACCCGGAGCGGGTGGGCGCCGCTGCATATCTGGGTCTCTCGGGCCGGGAGGTGGGGCCCAGGAGATCGAGCATGGAGGACGAGCATGGAGATCGAGATCGGCAAGGGGAAGATGGCCCGGCGGGCCTACGGCTTCGACGAGGTGGCGATCGTCCCGTCTCGACGAACGCGAGATCCCGACGACGTCGACATCTCCTGGCAGATCGACGCCTACACGTTCGGGCTGCCGATGATGGCGTCGGCGATGGACGCAGGCGTCTCGCCGGCAACCGCCGTCCGGATCGGGCAGCTCGGCGGCCTCGCGTGTCTGAACCTCGAGGGCCTGTGGACACGCTACGAGGATCCGGAGCCCATCTACGAGGAGATCGCCACTCTGCCCGACGAGAAGGCGACCGGGCGCATGCAGGAGCTCTACCGCGAGCCGCTCAAGGACGAGCTCGTGGAGCAGCGGATCCGCGAGATCAGGGAGGGTGGGGTCATCTCGTGCGCCTCGCTCACCCCGCAGCGCGTCGAGCGGTACGCCGCGGCGGTCGTCGGCGCCGGCCTCGACGTCCTCGTGATCCAGGGCACCGTGGTCTCGGCCGAGCACGTCTCGACCCACAGCCAGCCGCTGAACCTGAAGGAGTTCATCGCGACCTACGACCTCCCGGTGATCGTGGGCGGATGCGCCTCGTACACGACGGCGCTCCACCTGATGCGGACGGGCGCGGTCGGCGTGCTGGTCGGCGTGGGTCCAGGAAACGCGTGCACGACGCGTGGCGTGCTCGGCGTCGGCGTGCCGCAGGCGACGGCGATCGCGGATGCGGCCGCCGCTCGTATGGAGCATCTGCGCGAGACCGGCCGCTATTGCCATGTGATCGCCGACGGTGGCATGCGCACCGGGGGCGACATCGCGAAGGCGATCGCCTGCGGCGCGGACGCGGTGATGATCGGTTCGCCACTCACGCGCGCGTACGAGGCGCCGGGTCGCGGCTACCACTGGGGGATGGCGACGTTCCATCCGACGCTGCCGCGCGGCGCGCGCGTCAGGACCCAGCAGGTCGCGACCCTGGAAGAGATCCTCACGGGGCCCGCGCACGAGAACGACGGGACGTTCAACCTGTTCGGGGCGCTCGCCACCTCGATGGCGACCACCGGCTACGCCACGATCCGCGAGTTCCAGAAGGCCGAGCTCGTCGTGGCGCCGTCGATCAAGAGCGAGGGCAAGACGTACCAGACCGCCCAGCGCGTCGGGATGGGTCACTAGGAGCGTGGCCTCGATCCCCCGGCGCCCGGTCCTGGTCGTCGATCTCGGGGCGCAGTACGCGCAGCTGATCGCGCGCAGGATCCGCGAATGCCATGTCTACTCCGAGATCGTGGCGCACGATCTCCCCGCCTCCGAGCTCGCCGCGCGCAGGCCGGCGGGCATCGTGCTCTCGGGCGGCCCGGCGTCGGTGTACGAGGCTGGGGCGCCGGCGCTGGACCCGGGGGTGTTCGAGCTCGGAGTCCCGGTCCTCGGGATCTGCTACGGGCACCAGCTCATGGCGCGGACCCTCGGAGGCGAGGTCGCGGCGACCGGGCAACGTGAGTACGGCCGCACGCTGCTGCACGTGACCGAGCCGGGGGTCCTGCTCGAGGATCTGGCGGCCGACGAGCAGGTGTGGATGAGCCACGGCGACGCCGTGACGAGGGCCCCCGAAGGCTTCCGCGTGACCTCCCGGACCGACGCGATCCCCATCGCGTCGATGGAGGACCCCGAGCGGTCCCTGTACGCGGTGCAGTTCCACCCGGAGGTCGCGCACACGCCCAAGGGGGCGGCCGTGATGAAGCGGTTCCTCTACGACGGGTGCGGTCTCCTGCCGGACTGGACACCGGCGAACGTGATCGAACGCGCGGTCGCCGCGATCCGCACGCAGGTCGGGCGGGGCGAGGTGCTCTGCGCGCTCTCGGGCGGCGTCGACTCCGCCGTGGCCGCGCTGCTCGTCCACAAGGCGATCGGCGAGCAGCTGACGTGCGTGTTCGTCGATACCGGGTTGCTCCGCGAGGGCGAGCCCGAACAGGTCGAGGAGACGTTCGGCCGGCACTTCCGGGTGCCGCTCGTGCACGTGAAAGCGGAAGATCGGTTCCTCGGCCGGCTCGCGGGCGTGATCGACCCGGAGGACAAGCGGCGCCGGATCGGCGAGGAGTTCATCCGCGTCTTCGAGGAGGTCGCGCGCGAGCACCGCCGTGCCAGGTTCCTCGTCCAGGGGACGCTGTACCCCGACGTGATCGAGAGCGGTTCGGGGACCGCGGCGCGGATCAAGAGCCACCACAACGTCGGCGGCCTCCCGGCGGAGATGGACCTCGAGCTCGTCGAACCGCTCCGCGACCTGTTCAAGGACGAGGTTCGAACCGTAGGCGCCGAGCTCGGCCTGCCCGAGGAGATCGTGCAGCGCCAGCCGTTTCCCGGCCCGGGGCTCGCGGTCCGGATCGTGGGCGAGGTCGACCGCGAGAACCTGACGATCGTTCGGGCGGCCGACCACGTGGTGCGGGAGGAGATCCGGCGCGCCGGGCTCGACCGGGAGACGTGGCAGGCGTTCTGCGTACTGCTCGCGGACGTTCGGAGCGTTGGGGTGATGGGGGACGGGAGGTCCTACGAGCATCCGGTCGTACTCCGCGCGGTGACCAGCGAGGACGCGATGACGGCCGACTGGGCTCGGCTGCCGCACGACGTTCTCGACGGGATCGCGAGCCGGATCGTCAGGGAGGTCCCCGGCGTGAACCGCGTCGTCTACGACGTCACGAGCAAGCCGCCGGGCACGATCGAATGGGAGTAGCGCCGAACCCGGTGCTCCGCCGATGTCATCCCGGGCCGACCGAGGTCGACACCGGGCGCGTCCGCCCCGCCCGCCGTCGCCGATAGGCTCGATTCTTCGTGCGGTTGCCGCAGATCGACATCGCGCACCACGCGGCGGAGCGGTTCTTCGAGCGGTCGAAGAAGGCATACCCGCACTGCCGGCAGGCATTGAGCCTCGGCCACACCCCGGTGATCTGCGCCTCGTGCAGGATGTCCAGGACCGTTGCGATCGCGGCGTCCGCCCCGCGTCCGACCGGCTCGAGCTCCGTCGCGCCGCGCGGTCCGAACTCCACCCGGAGCCGGGCGCGGGCTCCCTCGCGGCGGAGCGTCTCGAGGGCCTCGCGCGGCACAGCGCTCCCGTGGTTCGCGGCGACGAGCGCCCGGAGCGCCTCGCGGAGCGAGCGCAGCCGGGCGACGTCGCCGTAGGTGATCCGCACACGCGGCGCGACGAGACGCTTCGCGAGCAGCCACGCCCGCGCCTTCGCCGGCGTACCGAGCCGGTCCCACGCGGGCGGGAAGTCCTTGTTGTACGTGTTCACGAACCGCTGCAGCGTCTCGAGCCGTCCGGGCGCCTTGGGTCGACCGCCCGGCTCGATCTGCTCGCCGACGCGACGCTTGTCACGATCGTCCATGACGTGACTTGACCTTTCGAGAGAGACCAGCATAACGTGGATGCCGGTCATGGGTTCGCGTTGGCAACGGTTCGGCTCGCTGGGGCTCGCGTTCGGGGCGGGGGTGCTCACCACCGTGGTGGTCGTCGCGGTCGCTCGCTCCGAGCCCGAGCCGGAACCGTTCGGCCAGGCCGCGCCCAGCGCGACGTCGGCGCCGAGCCCCAGCGTCTCGGGCGCGTCCCCGTCTCCACTGCTCAAGATCGGCGGAGCCCCGGGCGCCGAACCCGAGCGGACGGTCGACCCGCTGCTGTTGCCGTACCCGTACCTGTCACCGACGCCGCCGCCCTCGACCAGGACGGTGCTCGACGGCACGTACCTGCGCGTGCTGACCCTGCGGGACGTGGGGGGAGCGAGGATCGGCCTGCCGTTCCGGTGCCTGCGATGCCCGCCGTACCGGATCGACGCGGGGGTGAGCACGATCATGTTCTGGCACGGCGCGTGGTTCCTGCATCACCAGATGTCGAACTTCAAGACACAGGGGAGCTTCGTCGTCGAGGGCGATCGCGTGACGCTGTTCAACGACCCGAACTGCCCGCAGGGCGAGGGCGTCTACCGATTCGAGAAGACCGCGCACGGTCTCATGTTCGAGACGATCGACGACGAGTGTCCGTGGAGCGGGGAACGCGCCGACGATCTGACGCGGGTGCAGTGGACGAACGTCCACGTGTGCGTCCGGTGGATCAAGAACCTGTGGCCGGGCGCGGTCGCTTGCTAGGGCGGCCGGGTGCGAAGCGACCGCTATTCGACGCGGTCGGCGATCACCACGAGCCGGGTCGACGCCGAGAATCGAGGGTTGCAAGTGGTCAGGACGAGGCTCGGGTCCGTCGTCTGACGCAGGACATAATCCCCCGACGGCAGGATCCCTGATGGCGGGGTGACGACCGTGCGCGCCACCCGGTAGTTGAAGATCCCGTACTCGGTCGCCAGCACGATCCGGTCGCCCACACGGAGCTCGTTCAGCGACCAGAACGGCGCGCCGTACGTCGTCCGGTGTCCCGCGATGCCCACCCGCCCGGTGTCTTGCCACGGGTACGCGGTGTCGGTGTAGTGCCCCGGGCCCTTCTTCAGCGCCTCGGTGTTGGTACCCTCCACCACCACGTAGTCGACGTCGATCTTCGGGATCCGGATGATCGCCACCGCGTCCCCCGGCACCTTGACCACCCGGTCCGGCGCGTCGGCAGGAATGAGGCTCGCGACGTTGCGTTCGAAGCCGGGGCGGAGGTCCTCCTGGGCTCGCTGGGTCGCGAACCCGGTTCCCCACAGGTTCCACCACAGATACCCGGTCAGCAGGAGCGCGGCCGCGATCAGGACCAGGCCCGCGATCCGCAGGATCCGGCCGCTGCGGCCCCGCCGGCGGCGGGCCGGCCGAGCGGGGACGGCGCTTCCCTCGAGGATCTCGGTCTCGGCCATCCCTTGAAGTGTCGCAGGTTCCGTCGCGTTTCTTGAGCGCGTGAGCTGGCTGGTGAGCGATCCTCGCCCCGTTCGGCGAGGGCCCGTCCGGGGCACACCTACAATCAGGGCCGTGGCCGTCCGTTCGCCCCTCGTCGATGCCCTGAATCCCGTGCAGGCCGAGGCGGTCCTGCACACCGAGGGTCCGGTCCTGATCGTGGCGGGCGCCGGGTCGGGCAAGACCCGGGCCCTGACCCACCGGATCGCGTACCTGATCAGGGAGCACGGCGTGAGCCCCTACGCGATCCTCGCGATCACGTTCACCAACAAGGCGGCCCGCGAGATGGCGGCGCGGGTGGAGGGCCTGCTCGGGCAGCGGATCGCGAAGGGGATGTGGATCCTCACGTTCCATTCGGCGTGCGCGCGGATCCTGCGGCGCGAACACGACCACCTCGGCCTGCCGCGAAGCTTCACGATCTACGACGAGGGAGACACGGAGCGCCTGCTCTCGAGCGTCCTCAAGGACCTGAACCTGGACCTCAAGCGGTACCCGCCCCGCGCGATGTCCGCGGCGATCGGCAAGGCGAAGGACAACGTCCTGTCGGCGCCGGAGTTCGCGCAGATGGCGGGGAACTTCTACGAGCAGACGATCGCGAACGTCTACGTGGAGTACGAGAAGCGCAAGCTCGCCGCGGGGGCGCTCGACTTCGACGATCTGATCACCGAGACGGTTCGCCTGTTCCGCGACCATCCCGCGGTCCTGGAGCACTACCAGGAGTGGTTCCGGTACATCCTGGTCGACGAGTACCAGGACACGAACCGCGCCCAGTACCAGCTGGTGAACCTGCTCGCGGAGAAGTACCGGAACGTCTGCGTCGTCGGCGACGCCGACCAGGGCGTCTACTCGTGGCGGGGTGCGACGATCCAGAACCTCCTGGACTTCGAGCGCGACTACCCCGACGCCGAGGTCTTCCTGATGGAGCAGAACTACCGCTCCACCTCGAACATCCTCGCGATCGCCAACGCGCTGATCGAGCACAACGTGCAGCGCAAGCCCAAGTCCCTATGGACCGAGACGACCGAGGGCGAGCTCGCGGTGCGGTTCCGCGCCGACGACGAGCACGAGGAGGCGCTGTTCGTCGCCGAGGAGACCCATCGGCTCGTCGAAGACGAGGCCCATCGGTACGCGGACGTCGCGGTCTTCTACCGGACCAACGCCCAGAGCCGGGTCCTGGAGGACATCTTCATGCGGGCGGGGATCCCGTACCGCGTCGTCGGCGGTGTGCGGTTCTACCAGCGCAAGGAGATCAAGGACGTGCTCGCGTACCTGCGGCTGTTGCTGAACCCGCAGGACGTGATCAGCGCACGCCGGGTGGTGAACACGCCCAAGCGTGGCATCGGCGACGCGACCGTGGCGGCGCTCGAGGGCCTCGCGGCGATCGAGCAGGTCGCCTTCCTGGAGGCCACCCGGCGGGCCGACGAGCTCCCCGAGCTCGGGGCTCGGGCCAAGGGCGCCGTCGCCGGGTTCGTCGGCGTGATGCAGCGCCTCCAGGAGGCGTACGACTCCGGCGCGGGCCCCCAGCGGATGGTGGAGGCCGCGGCCACCGAGTCCGGCTACCTCCTCGAGCTGGAGGCCGAACGAACCGTCGAGGCGGAAGGCCGGATCGAGAACATCCGCGAGCTGGGGGGCGTGGCGGCCGAGTTCGAACAGCGCTCGCCGGACGGGAGCCTCGCCGAGTTCCTCGAGCAGGTGTCGCTCGTCTCCGAGCAGGACGAGTACGACGAGGAGTCGGGGAGCGTCACGCTCATGACGCTGCACAACGCGAAGGGTCTCGAGTTCCCCGTGGTCTTCATCATCGGCCTGGAGGACGGCGTGTTCCCGCACTACCGCTCGATGGGCGATCCGGCCCAGCTCGAGGAGGAGCGGCGCCTGATGTACGTGGGGGTGACGCGCGCCCGCGAGCGCCTGTACCTGACGTTCGCATGGAGCAGGACGCTCTTCGGCTCGACGTCCTACAGCCCGCCGTCACGGTTCCTCGGCGAGATCCCGAGCGAGCTCGTCCGGGCCCTCGAGGAGGGCGATCTCGTCCTGGCCGGGGACTCCTCGTCACCCATCCGCGCGGCGGTCGAGGGCGTCCGCGAGATCCCCCAGATCTCGGCGGGCGATACCGTCCGGCACGACAAGTGGGGCGAGGGCGTCGTCCTCACCGTGAGCGGCTCCGGTTCGGACGCCGAGGCGACCGTCCGGTTCGAGGAGGTGGGGGAGAAGCGGCTCCTGGTCGCCTACGCCCCGCTGCGGAAGGTCGGCTGAGCTAACCGGGCGGGGGGAGGCGCCGCAGCCCGCGTTCCTCGTCCCACGCCACCGCCTCCGCCTTGCCGCCGAACCGGGTGTACCCCGCCGAGCGCACGTCCACCGAGAAGCAGTGGTACTCGGGTTCGTCCGGTGCCCAGTCGATCCGTCGCCTGATCGCCTCGCTGAAAGCGGCGCGGACGTCGGGATCCCGTTCGTCCACGGAGTGGCCGTAGATCTTCACGTCGCCGTCGGTACCGTCCTTGTTCGTCGTCACGCTGTGGACCGCGATCCGAGGGTCGCGGAGCAGGTCGAGCGCCTTCCTCGACCGCCACATCATCGAGACGAACAGCCGGCCCGCCGCGAAGTCGCACTCGCACGGGCTCACGCGCGGTGAGCCGTCGCGACGGATCGTGCCGAGCATGACGAGCTGGTCGCGTTCGAACCGCGCGCGAGCCAGCTCCCCGATCTCGGGGCACGCGCGCTCGAACTCGACCCACCGCATCCCAGCATCGTAAAGCGGCTCCGAGTGTCAGCGCGAGAGACGGTCGAGCACGTTGCGCGTGATGCGCTCGACCACCGGGTCGCCGAGACCCAGCACCCAGTCGGTTACGCCGACGTTGAGGACGGACCCGCCTCCGGGGCGATCGAACGCCGCCATCACCGCGTGGCCGTCGCCGAGCTCCGCGACGTGCTCCGGGCTCGCGTCGCCGAACACGGCCATCGAGCATTGCTCGAGCCCACCCGGCTCGTGCGCGTACCTCGTCGGCTGCTCGTGCTTGGCCCACACGTGCGCGGGGGCGGTCGCGAGGATCTCCAGACCCGCGGGCGCCCCGTCGCGTCCAGTCGAAACCGGCAGGCCCTCCGGACCGGTCTCGAACGCGCATCCGTCGCACTCGTAGGCGACGATCGAGTCGGTGCCACCGAACTCCTGACCGCCCGTCAACCCCGTGCCCTCGAAGGCCCAGTGATCGGGACGGTGCACCGTGTACGCGCCCGAGCTCTCGGCGGCGCCGAGCCCATACCGCGAGTACCCGCCCCGCGTGAACGTGAGGCCGATCGTCGAGGTCTCGGGTCTGCCGATGCGCCGGTCGGACCAGCAGCCCGTCAGGAGCCGTCGGTCCGGCGCGCCGAGGACCGGGTCTTCGTCGGCGCGGTCCTTGAAGCCGGTCATCCCACGATGGTCCTCGTCGAACCGGACCTGCCAGAAGCACGTGTTCCCCGACAGGATGGCGGCGTTGCCACCCCGCCCGACGAACGCGTCGAGCGCGTCGCGCATGCCCCACGACCAGTACTCGTCGTGGCCGACGCTGAGGTACAGCCGGGGGCCCTCGAGGATCTCGGGGTGTCGCTCGAGGTCCTGCGAGACGGCCACGTCGATCCGATACCCGGTCGCCTCGGCCCACCTCGTGAACGTCCGCTCGTACGTGAACCAGCCGGCCCCGCCGCACCAGTCCGACAGGCCAAGCGGGCGGGCCCAGGTGCGGAACCCCATCGCCTCCCGGTCGGGCTCGGGCTGCATCATCCGGCCGATCGGCTCGGGCTTGACCAGGAAGCCGCGGGCCAGCGGGCGCTCGAACGACACGCGCGTGCCGCCCGTGTACAGCGACGGTCCGCCCCAGTCGTTGTACGCGTGCCAGGTCGTGGTCGACAGCACCAGCAGGATCGGCGCGGGGTCGGAGGGATCGGGTGGAACGACCAGGAACGCGTCGGTGCGCTGGTCGCCGGCGGTCAACGTGACCGAGTAGTAGCCGGAACGCCAGTCGCCGACCGGGATCTCGAGCGCGGGGGGCCAGCCACAGCCGTTCGAGGAGGCGTCGACGGGTGTCTCGTGCGATCGTGCGGCCACCTGGCCGACGCTCCACACGGGCTCGTGCGCGGCGCCCTCGCGCGCCACCTCCACGTCGAAGGACGAGGCGTCGGTCGAGACCAGCAGTCCCACCGCCTCGCCTCGGACCGCCGAAGGCGGCCAGCAGTACGCCTCGAGCGTCACCTGGCGAGCACGATGTAACCGGCGATCAGGATCATCGCGCCCACGACGACCGGAGCGATCACCCAGGCGAGGCCGAGCCGCCCGCGGTACGGCCCCAGCGTGCCGATCTTGGTCGTCGGCTTGAGGCCAGGGGGCCGGAACCGGAACCGCTTCTTCGCCATGCGCGTCTGGAGTATCTCAAGCCGGGCACGGACTCACGGAGGGTCGGACCCGTCTGGGTCCCGCCTCGTGTCGTGCGAGCGTCGTCGCGCCCACCCCGAGATCGCGAGCAAAAGGGTGAGCGCGAACGGCATGAGCGCCAGCGACCGGCTCTGCGTTTGGGTTTCCGCGGCCGGCGGGGTCGTGGTCTCGGCCGGCGGCGTCGTGGTCTCGGCCGGCGGCGT
>CBRGMI010000030.1:0-14932 GCA_967797495.1 uncultured bacterium | reverse complement strand
GATCCGGAAGGAGGAACGAGGAGCGAAACCTCACGGACGGCGATGCCGTCCTCGAGCATCACGATACCAGCTACCGGTCAGTGGGGAAGCAGGAGCAGCAGGATCATCGCGTAGTGGCACGCCGCCGCGGCCACCATGAACGAGTGCCACACCTCGTGGTAGCCGAAGATCGACGGCGAGGGATCGGGTCGCCGCATCGCGAACATGATCGCCCCGGCCGTGTAGAGCAGACCTCCGGCGAGCAGCAGGACGAGCTCCACGACCGTCATCTCCCGCGCGAGCTGCGGGAGGGCCACGATGGCCAACCAGCCGAGCACGATGTAGAGAGCGGCGCTCACCACGGAGAGACCATCGGGCCGAGCCATCTTCAGGGTGACCCCGACCACCGCTCCCGCCCAGATCACGGACAGGAGCACGACCTCCCAGGTCCCGCCGAGCACGAGCGCCGCGACCGGCGTGTAGCTCGCAGCGATCAGCACGTAGATCATCGAGTGGTCGAGCCGCTTCAACCACCGCCTCGCGCGTTCGGTCCACCGGCCCCGGTGGTAGACGGCGCTCGAGCCGAACACGGCCGCGAGGCTCACCGCGTACACGCTCGCGACGGCGATCGCGGCGGGTCCGTTCGCGAGCAGGATCAGCACCCCGCCCGCGGGAAGCGACACGAAGAACGCGACCTGGTGGATCCGCCCTCGGAAACGGGGCTTGGGGGGTGCGACGGCGGCGGCCATGGTCGCCCATCGTACCCGGGAGTCATGGGCTACCCTGCGTCGATGACGAACGATCTCGTCCGCCGGATCGCCGTCGCCCGCGGCGACGAGCCCGCGGACCTGGTCCTCACCGGCGGTCGCGTGCTGTCCGTGTTCACGGGCGAGTTCCTCGAGGCCGACGTCGCGATCGTCGGCGAACACGTTGCCGGCGTCGGTCCGGGCTACGAGGGAACCGAACGGTTCGACGTCTCGGACCTGATCCTGCTGCCCGGCTTCATCGACGGGCACATGCACCTGGAGACGACCAAGCTCCGGCTCGACCAGTTCGCGCGGGCGGCGCTCCCGTGGGGAACCACCACCGTCGTCCTGGACCCGCACGAGATCGCCAACGTGTTCGGGATCGACGGCGTCCGGGCGCTGCTGCACGATGCCGACGAGGTCCCGCTCGACGCCTACGTGATGGTCTCCTCGTGCGTGCCGGCCTCGCCGTTCGAGTCCTCGGGGGCCACGCTCACTCCCGAGGACATCGCCGAGCTGCTGCGCACCGAGCCGCGGGCGATCGGGCTAGCCGAGATGATGGACTACCCCGCGGTCGTCGCAGGGGTCGAGGACGCGATCGCCAAGGTCGCCGCGGCCGGGGACCGTCACATCGACGGCCACGCGCCCGGTCTCTCCGGCCGCTCGCTGAACGCGTACCTCGCGGCGGGGGTTCGGAGCGACCATGAATGCACGACGTACGAGGAGGCGCTCGAGAAGCGCCGACTGGGGATGTGGATCATGATCCGCCAGGGCTCCGCGGCGCGGAACCTCGAGGCGCTCCTCCCGCTCGTGCTCGAGCACGGGATCACCAACTGCCTGCTCTGCACGGACGATCGAGAGCCGCACGACCTGCAGGAGCACGGGCACATCAACGACGTGGTCCGCGAGGCGGTGGCGCTGGGCTGCCCGCCGGCGGACGCCGTCGCGATGGCCACGCTCAACGCGGCCCGGTACCACCGCCTCCACGAGCACGGCGCCGTCGCGCCCGGCTACCTCGCCGACATCGTCGCCGTGCGAGACCTCGTTTCGTTCCGCCCCGAGCGCGTGTGGAAGCGAGGTCGGCTTGTCGCCGACGGCGGACGGCCCTCGCCGATCGCGTCGTCGTCGCTGCCCGGTTGGATGCGGGAAAGCATGCACGTGCGCGAGCTCGAGCCCGTCGACTTCTCGGTCGTGGCCGACCGGGCCGTCCGCGTGATCGGCGTCGATGCGGGCACGATCGTCACCCGAGCCCTGGTCGGCGAACCGCTGCGGCGAGACGGGAAGGCATGCGCCGACCCGGGGCGCGACCTGGCGAAGCTCGCCGTGATCGAGCGGCACCGGGACACCGGGCGGATCGGCGTTGGCTTCGCGCAGGGGTTCGGGCTGCAGGCGGGGGCGCTGGCATCGAGCCACGCGCACGACGCCCACAACGTCGTGGTCGTAGGCATGACCGACGAAGACATGGCGGCGGCGGCCAACCACCTCCGTGCGATCGGCGGCGGCCAGGTCGTCGTGATGGACGGCAGGGTCATCGCCGACCTGCCCTGCCCGATCGGCGGACTCCTGTCGGACCTGACGTTCGAGGAGGTCGCGGATCGCGCCCGCGTCCTGGAGGAGGCGGCCGGGGAGCTCGGCACCACGCTCCCGTCGCCGTTCATGGCGATGTCGTTCCTCGCCCTGTCCGTGATCCCCCAACTCAAGCTCACGGACCGGGGCCTGGTCGACGTGGACCGGTTCGAGCTCGTGCCGCTCGAGGTCTGAGGACGACCGTTCAGCGCAGCAGCGACCGGACCCGGTCGGCGATCGCGGAGGCCGAGATCCCGGCCCAGTCGCGGAGCTCCTCGGGCGTCCCCGAGCCCGGCATCTGCGTCACGGCGACCTTGACGACCGTTCCCGAGAGTTCGCCACCGTCCGCGAGCGCCGCGAGGACGGCGTCCCCGAGCCCCCCCTCGATCCAGTGGTCTTCGATCGTGACGAGCAGGCCGGTCTGGGACGCCGCGGCGCGGAGCGTCTCCGCGTCGATCGGCTTGATCGTGTAGCAATCGACCACCCTCGCGGCGATCCCGTCGGCCTCGAGCGAACCCGCGGCCTCGAGCGCCTCGTGGACGGTGATCCCCGCCCCGACGAGCGTGACCCGGTCGGCTTCCGAGGACCGGAGAGTCTTCGAACCGCCGACCGGGAAGGCCTCGTCGCTCCCGTAGATCACGGGCGTCTTCTCGCGGGTCGTGCGGATGAACGAGATCCCGGGCAGGTCGGCCATCGCCCCCACCAGCCGCGCGGTCGAGTTGCCGTCGCACGGGTACAGGACGGTCGAGCCGTGGACGGCGCGCATCATCGCCAGGTCCTCGAGCGCCATCTGCGACGGGCCGTCCTCGCCGATCGACACCCCCGCGTGGGACCCGCTCAGCCTGAGGTTCGCGCGGCTGATCGCGGCCATGCGGATGAAGTCGTACGCCCTGGTCAGGAACGCGGCGAACGTGGCGGGGAACACCACCTTGCCCAGCACCTGCATGCCCACCGCCATCCCCAGCATGTTCTGCTCGGCGATGTAGCCCTCGACGAAGCGGTCGGGCGCGACCTTCTGGAGGTCCTCGGTGTGGGTCGAGTTCGCGACCTCACCGTCGATCGCGACCACGTCCCCGCGCACCGCGAGCGCCGCGAGCGTCTCGCCGAACGCCTTCCGCGTCGCGATCGCCTCCGCGTACACCGGCAGCACCACGTTCGGTACGTCGGCCGGCGGCGAGACCCCGGCCTCGGGCTTGCGCGGCGTGACCGAGACGTCGCGCGGCCCTCCGAGCTCGGCGATCGCGCGATCCGCTTCCTCCTGCGACAGCGCCTTGCCGTGCCATCCCTCCCGGTCGGCCAGGAACGAGACGCCGTGCCCCTTCTCGGTCTTGGCGATCACGATCGCCGGCCCGTCCGAACCCTCCGCCTCGGCGAACGCCCCGTCGATCGCGGCGACGTCGTGACCGTCGACCTCGATCGGATGCCAGCCGAACGAACGCGCGCGAGCGGCGTACGTCTCCAGGTCCCACTGAAGCATCGTCGGGCCGCGCTGGCCCAGCCGGTTCACGTCGATGATCGCGATGAGGTTGTCGGCCCGGTGGTGCGAGGCGTTCTCCATCGCCTCCCACACCGAGCCCTCGGCGACCTCGGAGTCCCCCATCAGGCACCAGACGCGCGCGGGGATGCCGTCCATCTTCATCGCGAGCGCCATCCCGAGCGCGATCGGCAGACCCTGGCCCAGCGACCCGGTCGCGACGTCGATCCAGGGCATCTCGGGGAGCGGGGCGGGGTGCCCCTGGATCGGCGACCCGAAGCGACGGAACGACAGCAGCTGCTCGTCGCCGATCGCACCGACGGCCTTCAGGACGGAGAAGATCAGGGGCGACGCGTGGCCCTTCGACAGGACGAAGCGGTCGTTCGCCAGGCTCCTCGGGTCGGCGACGTCGTAGCGGAGGTGGTCGGACCAGAGCACGGCGACCAGGTGGGCCGCCGAGAGCGAGGACGTGGGATGACCCGACCCCGCCGCCGTCGAGCTCCTGATCGAGTCCACGCCGAGCTGCGCGGCCAGCTCGTTCCACTCGTTCACGGTGCCCATCGAACCTCCTTCGGATCAGCCGGCCGCTCTTCCAACGGCCGGTCTGCCGGGCGATCGTTCGTCGCGGAGTCTACGGTTCCCGTGAACGGCCACGCCGTCCGCGTCGTCCGCGCGGGGTCGTGCGCGTCGGCCCTGCTACCCTTCCCGCCATGGCCGACTACAAGGAAGTCCGCGTCGAGCGCCTGTTCCTCAAGGTGCCGAACACGGAGAAGCTTCGTAAGGGAGCCGCCGGTCGACACAAGCACCTGCTCGCCGACGGCTGGCGCGAGATGGAGCGCCGGCGCGAGATCGACCACATCTGGGTCCGGTACGAGCGCACCGGTCCGACGCCCCTCCGGCTACGGATGCCCCGGCCCGAGAAGGACCAGGGGCGGTTCGAGCGCCGTCCCCGCATGGGCGGACGCGACGGCGGCCGAGGCGGCCCCCGCGGCCGTCGCTGATCGGTCACCGGCCCTTCTCCCGACCCCGCCCCTCGAGCCGAAGATCCTTCGGCGATGTCGCCGTTGTGCCGGAGGAACGGCGGGTATCATGACCGGCAGAGTCGGTTCATCCGGCTCGGGGTGTGAACACCGCCACGCGGCCACGACCGGCCGTCCCGGATACCGGAGCCGAGCGATGCGCGAACATAGCGATCCAGGCGCGAGTCGTCCCCGGCACGAGGCCGGCCACGCCCACGCGGCCGAGCAGCCGTTCGAGTATCCGCTGCGCCGCGAGTACGTCGAACCCGACTGGACGCGCCTGCCCGGGTTCCGTGACGTCACGAAGGAGCAGTGGGAGTCGGCCCAGTGGCAGCGAGCCCACACCATCAAGAACCTGGTCGAGCTCAAGCGGGCGCTCGGCGACCGCCTGAGCGACGACCTGTACGCTGACATCGAGCGCGACCAGCGGGAGCGCGCGACGATGTCGATGCTGCTCCCGCCCCAGATGGTCAACACGATGGACGAGACCGATCTGTATGCGGACCCGGTCCGTCGGTACATGGCCCCGGCGCTGTCGGACCGGGCCGAGGAGTTCCCCTCCCACCCCATGGCCGCCCGGGACTCGCTGCACGAGGCCGACATGTGGGCGGTCGAGGGGCTCACGCACCGCTACCCGACCAAGGTGCTCGCCGAGCTGATCCCGACCTGCCCGCAGTACTGCGGGCACTGCACGCGGATGGATCTGGTCGGCAACGACACGACCCAGGTCCTGAAGTACAAGTTCGAGACGAAGCAGAACGAACGCTGGGACGCGATGCTCGACTACCTCCGCAGGACGCCGAGCGTCCGCGACGTCGTCGTCTCGGGCGGCGACATGGCCAACGTCCCGATCAGGCGCCTGCAGGAGTGGCTGTTCGGCCTGTTCGACATCGAGAACGTGCGCGACGTGCGCATCGCGACCAAGGGGCTGATGGGCATCCCCCAGCACTTCCTGCAGGACGACGTGCTGGCAGGGTACGAGGCGATCGCGAAGCGGGCGCACGAGCGAGGGGTCGAGGTCGCGATCCACACCCACGTGAACGCCGCCCAGCAGGTGACGCCGCTCGTCGGTGCGGCCGTCCGCAGGCTCCTGGACATGGGCTACCGCGACGTGCGGAACCAGGGAGTGCTCCTGCGCGGCGTGAACACGACCCCCAGGCAGATCCTCGAGCTGTCCTTCATGCTGCTCGATCACGCGAAGGTCATGCCGTACTACTTCTACCTGTGCGACATGATCCCGAACAGCGAGCACTGGCGGCTCGCGGTGTGGGAGGCGCAGGAGCTGCAGTTCGCGATCATGGGGTATCTGCCCGGGTTCGCGACCCCGAGGTTCGTGTGCGACGTGCCCCTCGTCGGCAAGCGCTGGGTGCACATGGTCGAGTCGTACGACCGGGTGAAGGGGATCTCGTACTGGCGGAAGAACTACCGGACGGGGATCGAGTACGACGACCCCGAGGCGCTCACGCGCGAGTACCCGTACTACGACCCGATAACCACGCTGCCCGAAGAGGGCAAGCGCTACTGGCGCGAGTTCCAGGCAGATCGGCGAGGCAAGGAGCTGCAGCCGGCCTGAGATCGCGTCCGGGCGCTTCGACTACGGCAGAAGATGCAGCGAGTGCTCGCTGTTGCCCCTGTCGTCCACGATCACGACGGTGACCGAGCCCCCCACGTTCTCGAACTCTCCGGTGCCGCCCGTGACCGCGAGCACCCAGGTCCCGCCGACCTTGAGCTGCGAGACCGGGATCAGGCCCTCGGCCGTCACCGTTCCACGGGCGGGGATCTCGTAGATCTGCGAGCACGAGTCCTTCTTCGCGAACTGCACCGAGCAATCGACGAACAGGTGGCCCGCGACCGCATCCTGGGCGTCGGTGAGCTCGCTCCGGAAGATGTAGCGGTCACCGGGCCGGAAGTCGTTGGCCCTCCCTACAAGATCGAGGTTTCGTCCCCGCAGCGTGTGCTCGCCGAAGACCACCGTCTCTTCCTGTACGATCCGCGTCCCCGCGAACGCTGTCGTAAGCCCGGCCGCGAGGATCCCCACCATGACAGCCCACAGCACCATGACGAACCGTCTCACGACGTCCTCCTTCACTCCTCGGGTTCCACCACGGACGAGCATCATCCCGTCACCGGGCGAATCCTTCAACGACCTCCGGCACGGAGCTGCGATAGGGTCATCGACCGATGCCCAAGACGCTCCTGCGCTTGTCGGCCGTCGTCTTCGTGTCCGCGCTGCTGGGGAGCTCGTGCGGCGACGACGCGCCCGAATGGACCCCGTTGCCACCGCTCGAGTACGGGGAGGCTCCGGCGGCCGTGAACGCGGACGCGGTGGAGACGGCGACGCCGATCAAACACGTCGTGTTCGTGATCAAGGAGAACCGGACGTTCGACAACATGTTCGGGCTGTTCCCCGGCGCGAACGGCGTGACGGTCGGGATGGATCGGGGCGAACCCCGGACGCTCACGCCGGCGGTCGACCGCCTCGACATGGACATCCGCCACTGCTACGACTGCGCGCTCCAGGCCTGGAACGAGGGCAAGATGGACGGGTTCGCCACGATCAGCGAGACGGCGGACGAGTACGCGTACACTCAATTCCGGCCCGAGGATCTGCCGAACTACTGGCACTGGGCCTCGGACTACGTCCTGGGAGACAGGTTCTTCGCGAGCGCGCAGGGGCCGTCGTTCCCCAACCACCTCTACACGATCGCAGCCCAGTCGGGCGGGACGCACGAGAACGTCTACCAGGACATCGACAAGCTCCGCGAACGTCACCGGGACACCGGCCTGTTCAAGGCCTGGGGGTGCGACTCGATGGAGGACGCGTACGCGGTCGTCGTCGACAGCGAGGGCGTCGAGAAGAAGGTGCCGCCCTGCTTCGACTTCCTCACCGAGGGCGACCTGCTCACCGAGGCGAGGATCCCGTGGGCCTACTACGCGGCGACCCAGTACCAGAACGGTTACCTATGGTCCGCGTACGACGCGATCCGCCACGTCAGGGAGAACGAGGCGTCCTGGCAACGGCACATGTTCCCGGTGGACTCGTTCGCGCAGCATGCGCGCGGGGGGCTGCTGCCGCCCGTCACGTGGGTGACCCCGCGGTTCGAGCTCTCGGAGCACCCCGAGTACAGCATGTGTCACGGCGAGAACTGGACCACCGAGATCGTGAACGCGGTGATGGAGAGCCCCGAGTGGGACTCGACCGCGATCTTCATCACCTGGGACGACTACGGCGGCTTCTACGACCACGTGCCTCCGCCGCAGGTCGACGACTTCGGGTTCGGGATCCGGGTCCCGCTGCTGGTGATCAGCCCCTACGCGAAACGGGGGTTCGTGAGCCACGAGCTCGGCGAGTTCTCCAGCGTGCTGCGGTTCATCGAGGACAACTGGGGACTCACCCAGCTCACACGGCGCGACCGCGACGCCACGCCGCTACTCTCGGCGTTCGACTTCGGGCAGGCCCCGCGACCGCCGGATCCGCTCCCCCTCCGCACCGACTGCGTCGGGCCGGAGTTCCCCGACGGCTAGTCGCCTGGCTTGCCGATCGTTCGCAGGAACGGCCAGGTCGCCGCGAATTCCGACGTGGACGTACCGTACGGACAATCATCCCGCAGCGGCAGCACCAGCTTGTCGAAGTTCGGGTGCTCGAAGTCGAACGCCCCCGAGAGCGGGTCGGCCCGCCCGTCGCGGTGGGTCATCGGCTCGAGCCCGAACAGCTGCTCGACGAAGGCCAGCACCGAGGAGAACTCGTAGGTCGTGTCGTCCACCACGCCGCCGTCGGGGTTCGAACCCTGCCTCGTGTACGGGCTGATGATCAATGCCGGCGTGCGGGGACCGAGCCCCATGACGTCGTACTGCGGCGGCTCGACCGGGTCGTAGAACCCACCGAAGTCGTCCCAGACCACGACGATCGCCGTCTTTCGCCAGAACTCGCTCCGCATGATCGCGTTGACCTGGTGGACGGTCCAGTTCTCCCCGGCGCACGTGCTCTTCCCGGCGCCGGGGTGCTCGTTGTAGGACTCGGGCGGGATGACCCACGAGACCGCGGGCATCTCACCCCGCTTCACGTCCTTGACGAAGTTCGAGGGCTCCCGAACGTTGCGCCACATCGGCCCGTACCTGACGTGGCGGATCATCTGCATGACGTTCATCCACGCGTTTTCGCTCGCGTAGTACTTCCACGAGATGCCCTCCCGCTCGAGCTGGTCGGGCAGCACGGGGATGTCGAAGCACAGGCGGATGCTGCCCCAGAAGTCGGCGATGTCGTAGACGTTGGACCCGTTCTCGGTGATCGCGCGCTCGAGCCGCATGATCTGGTCCTGGTGCTGCCGGGCTTCGTGCGGGACGAACCGCGTCGCCCTCTCGGTCGGGTCGTCGCAGTAGTTCCCCTCGTGATCGGTGGTCGACTTGTTGTCGACGATGAAGTTCGACTGAGCCGCCACCGCGTACAGGTGTTCGGGCAGCGTGGGGCCGTACATCGGCGTGAAGAAGTGGTCGGCCAGCACGAAACGATCGGCATAGGCCCAGTAGTTCGGGATGTCTTTGCGATCGAGGTAGGAGTAGTTCGTCCTGTCCGCGCCGTACAGGTCGGCGATCTCCGGTTGTGGGATCGGGCCGTTCATCCTGTTGAAGCCGTTCATCTTGCCGCCGTTGATCGCGGTGAGGCCGCACCGGAAGCAGTGCGTCAGATCGTGCGGATAGATGTCGGGACCCTTGGTGAGCCGGACGACCGGGCCGTCGTGGCACCCGTCCTGCGTGCACCTGATCGTGCCGCCCTCGGTCGCGCCGACCGCACCCGGGTAGGTCGCGAAGTAGTTGTTGAACGTCCGGTTCTCCTTGACGATGAACACGACGTGCTCGATCGGCGTCTCGCCGGGGACGATGGTGCCGCCGCCGTTGCCCGAGGTCCCGTCGCCGCTGCCGTTGCCCGAGGTCCCGCTACCGTTGCCCGAGGACCCGCCGGCGCCCGTCCCACCGTTCGAACCGGTCGCGGGTGACGGCCCGCCCGACGGTCCGGTCGATGCTCCGTCCTCGTCGCCGCGGGTCGACGCCCACCCCAACGCCGCGATCGCCACCACGACGACACCGAGGAACACCGCGATGCCACGCCGCCGCGCAGCCCGCCGTCGGTCGAACCGCAGCCGCCTCCGTGGGACCGGCACGCGCGAACCGGGTCCGGATGGTGCGCTCATGGCCGCCTAGCCTATCGAGGCGCCCTCCGAGGGTGGCGCGTTCTCCGCGACGCCAGCGACTCGACCAGCACGAGCCCGCCCAGCACCGCCAGCGCGATCGGGACGCTCGTTCCGGATCGGTCCCCGAACCCCGGCGGGACCGGCGAGCAGAGCTCGCGCAGGCGCGCTCGTCGGTCGTCGAGCACCGGCCGGATCGCCGGGACGCCGGCCAGGTTGTCGAGCTCGAACGGGTCGGCGACGAGGTCGTAGAGCTCCTCTTCGCCCGTCGAGTACCGCACGTACGTCCAGCGCTCCGAACGCACGGCGCAGAACGTGGGGATCGGGTTCGTGCCCTCCATGTGCTCGATCAGGAAGTCCGAGCGCCACGAGCTCCGTTCACCTCCGAGCATCGGCAGGAGGCTCCGGCCGTCGGTCGGAGGATGGGGGACGCCGGCCGCGTCGGCGATCGTCGGCGCGAGGTCGATGTTCAGGGCGAGGACGCCGGGCAGCGTGGTCCCCGGCGTCCACCCGGCCGCGTCCCAACGCATCACGAGCGGGACGCGGATCGAGCCCTCGTACGGCGCCTCCTTCTTGGTCCACCGATGCTCCCCGTGCAGGATCCCGTTGTCCGAGGTGAACACGATCAGCGTGTTCTCCAGCCGCCCTGCGCGCTCGAGCGCGTCGAGGACCCGACCGACCGCGCGGTCCACGCCGAGCAGCGACCGGTACTGGTCCGCCCGGAACGCGTCGATCGCCGCCTCCTGCGGGGCCGTCAGCCGTGGCAGGTCGCGGACCCACGCGGGCTTGTCCGACACGTCGGCCTCGTCGAACGACGGCGGCCGCGCCGGGGGCAGGTCGGGGAAGGCGTCCTCGTCGCCGGGGGACGGGATCGCGGGCTCGTGCGGCGCCGACGTGGCGAGCTCCAGGAACAGCGGCCCGGTCGAGCCCTCGACGAACGCGACCGCCTCGTCGGCGAGCACCTCGGTCGCGTGGTCCTCGGGACCGTGCCCGAACCCGCGCAGCGAGCCGTCGATCGTCAGGGTGTAGTCCACCGGCGCCGAATGCACGAAGGCCACCCATCGGTCCCACCCCGGCGGCACGTACCCGGTCAACGCCGCGTGCTGATACCCGTCGATGTATTTGCCGAACAGCCCGGTCCGGTAGCCCCCGTCGTGCAGCCACGTCGCGAGCGTCGAGTCGTCGTGGAACCATTCGAACCGGCCGAACGGCGGCATCTGCCGGTAGACGAGGTGGGTGTGTGAGTAGTCGCCGGTCAGGATGCTCGCGCGGCTGGGGCAGCAGAGCGGGTTGACGACGAAGGCGTCGGGAAACGTCACGCCGGCGCCGGCGAGCCGCTCCGACAGGATCGGCATCGCCCACAGGGTGTCCCATCGCTGATCGTCGGACACGATCAGGACGATGTCGGGCAACGCCTGCTTCTCGGAAACGGCCGACACGGGAGCGGGTTCCGTCGAGGCCCGGGCGGCGGGAGCGGCCGGGGCGAGCGGCAACGCCCCGAGGGCGGTCGCGGCGACGAGCACCACCGCCGTGAGGGCGGTCGCGGCGACGTGCCTCACGCGCTCCGGTACGCCTCGAGGGTCGCGGCCAGCCGCGACACGTCGTCCTCGAACGCCGGAGCATCCACCACGTTCACCAGCTCGTAGGGGTCGTCCCGGAGCGCGTAGAGCTCACGCTCCCCCGTCCCGAGCTCGATGTAGGCGAACCGCCGGGTGCGGATCTCCCACCACGCGGGGATCGCCTGATCACCGACCCATTCGGCGAACACCTCGCCCGGCAGCCCCTCTCGGCTGCCGGTCGAGAGCAGCGGCACGAGGCTGACCCCGTCGAACGCCGTCGGGATCGACGCGCCCGCGAGCTCGGCGATCGTCGGGGCGATGTCGGCGGCGGAGACGATCGCCCGCTCGGTCCGATGGGGGGCGCCGGGCATCCGGATCATGAAGGGGACGCCCAGGCACGCCTCGTACGGACAGCTCTTCTTGGCCCATCGGTGCTCGCCGAACGCCAGCCCGTTGTCCGAGGTGAAGACGACGACCGTCTCGGCGAGATCACCGCGCGCGCGGACCGCGTTCATGATCTGGGAGATCGCGTCGTCGACCCCCAGCAGCGCGGCGTACGACTCCCTTCGATGCTCGCGCTGCAGCACTCGCTGCGCGTCGCCCATCGGGGCGAGGCGGCGGACCCAGGCCGGCTTGTCGGAGACGTCGGCCTCCCCGACCGACGGCGGCGTGGGCACCGCGAGCCCCGAGAACGCCCCCTCGTCACGGGGCGCCGCGACCCAGGGCGGGTGTGGCGCCGTCGGGGCGAACCAGAGGAGATAGGGCCGATCGGCCGGCGCCTCGCGGACGAACTCGGTCGCCTGATGGGCGAGGACGTCGGTCGAGTAGTCGGCGTCGGTGTGCCCGTACCGGACGACGCGGTCCTGCTCGAACATCGAGTAGTCGTAGTACAGGCTCGTCACCGGGCCGTGCTCGCGCCCCCACCACCGATCCCACCCGGACGGGACGAACGCCGGACGGCCGAACGGGTACAGGTTCAGGTACTTGCCGACCAGTCCGGTGTGGTAGCCCGCGTCCTGCAGCCACGTCGCGAGCGTCGAGCCCTCGTCGAACAGGTGGGCGTCCTCGTTGTCCCGGACGCCGGTGTGGTGCGAGAACCGTCCGGTGAGCATCGTCGCCCTCGACGGACAGCACAGCGGGGTGTTGACGTACCCGTTCTCGAACACGATCCAGTGGTCCTTCGGATCGAACGCCCGGCCTTGGAGGAACGGCATCACTGGGTACGGGTTCGGGATCGAGTCGTCCGACTGGTCGTCCGTCACGATCACGATCACGTTCGGTCGCGGATCCTCGGTGCCGCGGACCTCCGGGAGCGCCGCCACGCTCCATCCCAGGGCGAGGACGGCGAGGCCGACCGCCAGGACGGGGCGGACGCGGGGATGCGCTCGTGCCGGGCTCGGCGCGGCCCCCCCTGCGCTCATCCGAGCTTCCGGAGCTTCCAGATGTTCTCCGCCGGCCATCGACGGGCCCACGCGACCGGCGCGAAGTCCGGATACGTGGTCCGAGGACGGGCGGGCGGGCGGAGCTCGACCAGGTCGAGCACCTCGAAGCCGTTCGACCGGAACAGCCGGATCCACTCGCCGTAGGCCAGCTGGAACTCGACCGTCTCCCAGGTCGCCCGGCGCAGGCCGAAGTAGCTGCGGACCAGCTCGGGACCCGGCGGTTGCTCGCCGTCGCCCCAACACAGCCAGATCAGCGGGCTCGCGATGTTGAAGGCGAACGCACCGCCCGGACGCAGCAGGCGGGCGACCTCGGGCACCGTCAGGTACGGATCGGCGAACGTCATCGCCCCGTGATCGCAGAACACGATGTCGAAGCTCTCGTCCGCGAACGGCGCGCGTTCGGCGTTCGCGTTCACGAACGGCACGGGCCGCGAGGCACCCGCGAGCCGGCGGGCGTGGGCGAGCTGGCGGATCGACAGATCCAACCCCACCGGGCGAGCCCCCCTGCGCGCCAGCGCGATCGACCACTGGCCGCCGCCACACCCGAGCTCGAGCACTCGCCTGCCCGTCACGTCGCCGAGGATGCCGAGCTCGGATTCCGGGAGCCCCCAGGCCCCCCACGCCGGGCGGTCGAAGCGGTTGAGCTGCGAGCCGTGCTCGCGCTGGTAGTCGTCCGCCTCGCGGTTCCAGTTCGCGCGGTTGCGGCGGATGTAGGCGGGCTGGGCTGGAGCGACCGAACGGGACGAGCTCACCGGTCGAGCCATCCGGCATCGCGTTGGTACTCGTCGGCGACCAGTCCCGCGGCGATCGACAGCGCGACCTCGGCCGGCAGGCGTCCGCCGAGGTCGAGGCCGAGCGGGGATCGGATGCGCGCAAGGTCCTCGTCGCCGAACCCCATCGATCGCAGCTCCTCGACGTAGGGGCCCACGTGGCGGCGGCTCCCCATCACGCCGATGAACCGCGCCGGTGAGCGCAGCGCGCCGGCGAGTGCCGCCGCGATCCCCGGCGCGTCGTGGTCGGTGAAGACCAGGCGGGTCCCGGCGTCGATCTCTACGTCGCCGAGCTCGCGCGCGACGGGCATCGAGCTCGCGTCGGCGTCGGTGACGCGTTCCGGACGCGTCTCGACCAGGATGGGCGCGAACCCGAGACTCGGCGCGAGCCGCGCCAGCTCGCGCGCCACGTCGGTGGCCGAGACGACCACGAGGGCCGGCGCGCGCCGCGACGGCTCGAGGTACACCTCGACGTCGCCGAGCTCGTGGTGGTACGTGCGGATCCCGGGTTCGCCCGACGCGAGGATCTCGGCGGCGTCGCGGACGGCGGCCTCGTCGAACTCGGCGCACCCGAGCGTCCCGTGGACCTCGCCGCCGGGGACGATCCGCATCGAGTTGCCGACCGCGCAGGGCGGCGAGCCGTGGACCCTGACCGCCTTGGCCTCCACGGAGCCGACCACCGCGGGCGCGGGCCGCCTCGCCTCGCGTGCGTCGGCGTGACCGGTCGGGTGCGCCCCCGTCCGGCCGCCCAGCAGTTCGACGGCGTGCGGCAACACGGGCAGCAACGCCTCGAGGCTCTCGCGGACCCCCTTCGGGCTCCCCGGGAGGTTCACGATCACGGTGGCGCCACGCGAGCCGGCTACCGCTCGCGACAGGGCGGCCATCGGCGTCTGGCGCAACCCGTCGCGGCGCATCAGCTCGGCCAGACCGGGGGCCTCGCGTTCGAGCACCGCGAGCGTGGCCTCGGGCGTCACGTCCCGCGGGCCGAACCCCGTCCCGCCTGTCGTGACCACGAGCGCGAACCGGCGCGTGTCCGCGAGGTCGCGCAGGGTGGTCTCGATGGCCGGGCGCTCGTCGGGCAGGACCGCTCGGGCCTCGACGTCGAACCCGGCCTCACGCAGCAGGGCCTCGGCGGTGTCGCCCGAGCCGTCGGCTCGCGTTCCCTGGGAGACGCCGTCGGAGACGGTCACG
>CBRGMI010000029.1:0-15043 GCA_967797495.1 uncultured bacterium | reverse complement strand
ACTAGGTCTCGCGAGTCGCGGGCTCGATGGTCTTCTCGTACGTCAGGAGCACGAAGCCGTCGGGGAACGTTCGGTCGGGCAGCCGCTCGAACCCCATCGCCTCGTACATCGCCTGCGCCACCTTCATCCGTTGCGTGGTGTGCAGGAGCATCCGTGTCTTGCCGGCCCTCGCCGCCCATGCGAAGCAGGCGTCCATGAGCGCCTTCGCCACGCCACGCCCTCGCCGATCGGGGTCGACGCCGAGCATCCGGATCTCGGCCTGCTCGGGCGGAAGGACCGGGTCGTCGTCCTCGATCCGCTGATCGAGCTCCAGGGTGGCGCTCCCGAGGATCCGGCCGTCCTCCAACGCCGTGAGGACGAGGGCGATGTCCGCGCGGGCGCCGACGTCCGCGATCAGCTGGAGGTACCGGTCCCACGAGTCGCCGTCGGCGAACTCGCGATAGGCGAGCGCCGTCACCCGGCCCGTCTCCTCGTACTCCTCCGGACGCGCGGGACGAACCTCGATCACCATCGTGGGAGCGTACCGCCGGGTGGCGGTCAATGTGATTGACGTTCGCCTGATCGCGGGTGACGATGCCCGCGTGGGCGAGCCGGACCTGTCCCGATTGCTGCTCGAGGCCTCGCGCGTGCTCGGCGCCGAGATCGTCGTGGGCCTGCAGGAGCGCGGGTTCCCCGACGCGCGTCCGGGACACGCGGCGCTGTTCATGCACATCGATCGGCGGTGGGGGACGCGTCTGACCGATCTCGCGCGCCGCGCGCGCATGACCAAACAGGGGATGATGCTGCTCGTGGACGACCTCGAGACGCGTGGGTACGTACGGCGCGTTCCCGATGCGGACGATTCGAGAGCGAAGATGGTGCGGCTCACGGCTCGGGGCCGGCGGTTCGTGGCGGAGGCGCGCAGGGCCGTCGCCGCGGTCGAGGCACGCGCGCGGCGTGAGCTCGGCGAGCGCCGGTACGAGGCGCTCCGCGACTCGCTCGAGTTCCTCGTGGGCGGGGGAGAAGGGCTCGAGGAGGCATGAGCCCCGCCCCGAACCGCGTCCTCGAGGTCGTGCCCGACGCCGAGGCCGTCGCGCGGCGCGCGGCCGACGTCGTCGCCGCGGCGGTGCGCGAGGCGGTCGCGGCACACCGGCGGTTCACCTTCGCCCTGAGCGGTGGCCGGTCTCCGTGGACGATGTTCCGAGACCTGGAGGACGAGGAGATGCCGTGGGAAGAGGTCGGCATCTGGCAGGTGGACGAGCGCGTGGCCCCCGACGGCCACCGCGACCGGAACCTCACGGGCGTCGAGCCGGTGATCCCGTCCGGGGCGGACCTGCGGCCGATGCCCGTGACGGAACCCGACCTCGAGGCGGCGGCCGACCGATACGCGGCGTCGCTGCCGGAGGCGTTCGAGCTCGTGCACCTCGGGATGGGTGACGACGGCCATACCGCGTCGCTCGTGCCGGGCGACCGCGTCCTCGACGTGACGGACCGAGATGTCGCGGTGACCGGCGAGTACCGAGGTCTCCGGCGGATGACCGTGACCTATCCCGTCCTCGACCGGGCCGGCCTGGCCCTCTGGCTCATCACCGGGAGCGACAAGGCGCCCTTGGTGCCGCGCTTGCTCGCGGGCGACCGTTCGATCCCCGCGGGCCGGGTCGCGACCGCGGACCAGCTCGTCGTCGTCGACGCCGCCGCGGCGGCCGATGTCGCCCCTAGCTGAGCACCCCGACGTCGAGCGCCTTGCCGACGAGGAACGTGACGCCGGCGGCCGCCGAACCCACCGCGAGCATCCGGGATCCCGACAGGAGCCACGGACGCCCGGTCAGGTACGACATCGCCGCCCCGACGCCGAACAGCGAGATGCCGGACAGGATCGCGGAGGCGACGACCGCCGGCGTGCCCGACGACACGAGGAACGGCAGGAGCGGGACGAACGCGCCCAGCGAGAACGTCACGAAGGACGACCCCGCCGCCGCGAACGGTGACCCGAGGCCCTCGCGCGGATCCAGACCCAGCTCCTCGCGGGCGTGGGTCTCGAGCGCCACCTCGGGGTCCCTCATGAGCTCGGTCGCGAGCCGGTCGGCGAGATCCCTCGGCAGGCCCTTGCGCACGTAGAGCTCGGCGAGCTCGAGCCGTTCCGCCTCGGGGTCCGAGCCGATCTCGTGTGCCTCGAGGTGGATCAGCCGCTCGTAGACCTCGCGCTGCACCCGCACCGAGATGTACTCGCCCGCCGCCATCGAGAAGGCGCCCGCCAGCAACCCCGCGACGCCCGCCACGATCACGAGGGAGTTGTCGACGCCCGCGCCCGAGAGGCCGAAGATCAGCGAGAGGTTCGAGACGAGGCCATCGTTCACGCCGAAGATCGCCGCCCGGAGCGCGCCCGACCTGCCGCCCGCCACGTGCTGCTCCCCGCCGATCGGGCCGGGATGGGGGACGACGCGCCACTGTCGTCCGCGGAGCCGTCGGACGGCCTGCGTGAGGATGTCCAGGCGATCCTTCGTGGTGCGGTCCTGCTCCGAGAGCTCGTCGGGTGGGGGCATCGCGGCCAGCGCATTGTGCGTCGTCGGCGGTGACCCTGTCGAACCGGACCTCCCTCGACCTCCGAGGATGCCGTAGTACGGTTCGCGCGTGGCGGGCGAACACGAACGTGCCGACGACGCCTTCACCGCCGAGGAGGCGCGCTGGGCCGATCGCTACGGGCTGCTGTTCCTGCTCATCCTCGTCGCGCTCGTCCTCACGGCCGCGAACACGATCTGGCTGAAGATCGTGGCGGTCCTCGTGCAGGGCGGCGTCGTGCTGTTCGCGTTCCTCGCGGCCCGGGTCGCGCGGCGCGCGTGGCGTGTCGCGATCGTCTTGGTGCCGCTCGCCGTGATCCTCGGCATCGCGGGACGGTTCGTCGATTCGAGGCCGGCCGAGGCCGTGGCCGCCATCATGAACCTCGTCCTGCCCGCGGCGGCGATCGTCGCGCTCGGCCGTCGCATCGTGATGGAGCCGTTCGTGAGCGGCCGGAGCATCCTCGGGCTGCTCTGCGTGTACCTGCTGATCGGGATGACGTTCGCCGCGATGTACATCACGATCGCGGTGGTGAGCGGCGAGTTCTTCGTCCAGACCGACAGTGCCGAGCCGGTGGACTTCACGTACTTCAGTCTCGTCACGCTCGCCACCGTGGGGTACGGCGACTTCACCGCGGCGAACCCGATGCCCCGGATGCTCGCCGCGATCGAGGGCCTGACCGGCCAGCTCTACCTGGTCACGGTCGTGGCGGTGGCGGTGTCGCGGGTCCGGACGAGACGGGATCGAACGCCCGAGGGCTGACGTCAGGCCTCCGGTCGCCGCCATCGGGCGGAGAGACGACCGACGATCCCGCGCTCGTTCGATCGATCGTCGTCCGCCGACGACCGATCCTCGATGACCGTGGCGTCCTCGCGCGTGAGCTCGGTCTCGACGACCTCGTGCCGCTTGAGGTACGTCGAGATCGTGGACTGGATCACCGCCGCGGCGGGCAGCGCCATGAACGCCCCGAGCAGCCCGCTGATCGAGCCCCCGGCGAGCGCCGCTCCGAACGCCACCGCCGGGTGGAGCTGCATCGTCCTGGCCGTGATGCGGGGGGCGAGCAGGTAGTTCTCGATCTGCTGGTAGACGATCACGAAGATCAGGAACCAGAGCGCCTTCCAAGGGTCCTCGAGCAACGCCACGAGCAGCGGGACCGCCGCGGCGATGTACGTGCCCACCACCGGGATGAACTGCGAGACCAACCCCTGCCACAGGGCGAGCGGCGCCGCGAACGGGATCCCGAGCGCCTGCAGCACGATGAACGAGAACGTCGCGTTGACGATGGCGAGCAGGAGCCTCGAGTACAGATACCCGCCGGTCTTGTCGATCGCGACCTCCCAGGCTGCGAGGAGGTCGCGCTGGACGCGGGGCGGCAGGAGCGAGCACACGCCGCGCCGGAACCTCGGGCCATCGGCCACGAGGTAGAACGTGAACAGGCCGATCGTGAGCACCTGGAAGACCAGCCCGAGCAGGAACGCTCCCACCGAGGCGACGTTCGCCGCGATGCCTTGCACGTCGGCCTGGGCGTTCGCGATCTGTCTCAGGATCGTCGCGCTCGTCAGCCTGGTGTCGAACCACCGCTGCGTGTAGACGCTCGCCTCGTCGAGCCAGCCGGGGACGCGTGCGATCAGCTCCTGCACCTGATCGATCACCAGCGGGACCATGAGCGCGACGCCGATGATCCCCAGCAGGCCGAGGCCGAGCAGCACCGAGGCCGCCGCGACGCCGCGCTTCCAGCCGTGGGCCACCAGCCAGTTGACCGCCGGTTCGAGGGCGAAGGAGAGGAAGAGCGCGGCGACGAGCCACAGGAGCAGGTGCGAGAGCCTCCTGAGGAGGCTGAACGCTACGTAGGCGGCGAACGCCGTGATGACCACGGCGAGGAGCAACCGCGGGATCCATGCGGGCATCGCAGCATCGACGGACGGACGGCTGACCACCATCGCGCCCCGCATCTGCGCATCGGTCGGGGCGGGTTCGGATTCCTCGGAGGGCCCAGGTTCGGCCGGCGGCTCCTGCGCGGCGGCCGGATCCATACGGGAAGCGTATCGGCCGACGAATGCGGGCGCCAGCATCGGCGAAGCGCGCCCACGGCGGTCGGTTGCGAGGGCCGTACGATGGGTGCATGCGCGAGGACGCCGTGGGGAAGACCGGTCGGCCGACCGAGACCCGCAACAAGTCCCGCCGGCCGCGCGACGAGCTCGGTCGCCCCCGGCCCTGGGACGCGGAGAACGCGCTCGAGCTCGAGGACTTCGATGCGCTCACGCTCGAGGAGAACCATCGTCTGGGTCGCGAGCACCTCAACGCAGGTCGCTTCTTCCCCGCCCACGAGGCGTGGGAGACGGCGTGGAAGCAAGCGCGCGACACGAGCGACGCCGAGTTCTTCAAGGGCCTGTCTCAGCTGGGCGCGGGCTACGTGCACCTGCTCAGGGGGAACCCGCATGGAGCCAAGCGGTTGCTCCGACGAGCATCGGGACGGATCCGCGCGTACCCCTCGGGTCACCGCGGGGTGGACACGATCGGGGTCGCCGATGCGGCCGATGCGCTCGCGGCGGACATCGATTCGGGTGTGGTCCGGCCCGGGGAAGACGCCGTGTTCGTGCCTCCGCACGTCTGAGTTCGTGCCTCGATGGTTGACTGTCCCGGCCCGCAGCCGCCACGATATGCGGATGAGCGACGACACCGCCGAAACCATGCTCCAGTGGAAGGGCCGGACCGGGCCGTTCACGGTCTCGCTGGGGCGGGGCGTGTTCCATCCCACGCACACCAGCCGGACGATCGCCGAGGCGCTTGAGATCGAGCCGGGCGACACCGTCATCGACGTCGGCTGCGGGAGCGGCGTGCTCTCGTTCGTGGCGGCGAGGCTCGGCGCCAAGCGGGTGATCGGCACCGACCTCTCGGAAGACGCGATCGAGGTCGCCAAGCAGAACGCCGTTCGTCTCGGCCTGCAGGGCGAGGTCGAGTTCCGCAGTGGGGACCTGCTCGACCCCGTCCGTGGTGAGCGGGCGGACGTGATCATCGGGGACGTGTCGGGGATCCCCGACGAGATCGGCAGGCTCGCCGGATGGTTCCCGGACGGCCACGCCGGCGGTCCCACGGGGGCCGAGCTCCCCGCGGCGATGCTCGAGAGCATCCGTGAGAACGACTGCCTCGCGCCGGGCGGCCACCTGTACCTGCCGACCGGAACGATCCAGGCCGAGTCGAAGATCCTCGACGTCGCCCGCCGGATCTTCGGCGCCGCGAACCTGCAGTCGTTGCTCTCACGGGAGTTCCCGCTCCCCGACGTGGTGGCCAGGTCCAAGGCCCTCGCGCAGATGATGAAGGAGGGCATCGTCGACCTCCGCATGCGCGGGAGCCGGATGCTGTGGCGTCTCCAGGTCTGGCGGTGCGAGATGCCCGAGGACGGCCGCCTCACCGCGGTCTAGGTCGGCCCCGCCGTCGGCCGGGCCTCACCCGCCCGGGTCGACCTCCACCACCGACTTCACCCAGTAGCCCGCCTCGCGCAGGTGCTCCGCGCCCCCCCGGTCGATCGCGAGCACGATGATGCCGATCTTGCAGCCGGCGTCCTCGAGCACCGAGGCGGCGGAACGGACCTGCATGCCCGTCGTCGAGACGTCCTCCACGAGCGCGACCTCCGCGCCGGCGGGCGCATGCCCCTCGAGCTGCGACATCGTCCCGTACGCCTTCGGCTCCCGGCGGACCACCGCGATCGGCAGGCCGGTCTCGAGTGCGAGCGCCGCCACGAGCAACGTCGCGGCCCCCTCGGGCGCCGCGAGGTGGGTGATCCCCTCAGGGAGCAGCGAGGCGACGGCCCGGGCCGTGTCCCTCAGCAGGTCCGGGTCGGTGAGGAAGCGAAACTTGTCGAAGTACACGTTCGAGCGGCGCCCGGAGGAGAGCAGGAAGTCCCCGTGGAGCTCCGAGGCCGCGATCAGACGTTCCGCGAGGTCGCCGGGCATGGCGCGTAGCATAGGCCCCCGATGGGCCGTGCCCGAGGGACCAGCGAGAGCCGACCAACCGGCCAAGGAATCGACTGGTACCGATCGGTGGCGCGGCCGCTCCTGTTCTCGATCCCGCCCGAGGCCGCGCATCGCCTCGCGCAGGGGCTCCTCGGCCTGCCGCTCCCGTGGGAACGGCTTGGCGCGGCCGACCGCGACCCTGCGCTCCGGCTGAGCCTGGCCGGGATCTCGCTCGCGAACCCGGTCGGCCTGGCGGCCGGCTTCGACAAGACCGGGCGACACGTCGATGCGCTCGGTCGGATGGGGTTCGGCTACGTCGTGTGCGGGACGTTCACGCGCGGTCCACGCCGGGGCAACGCCAAGCCGAGGATCGTCCGGTACCCGGAGCGGGGCTCGATGGTCAACGCGATGGGGTTGCCGAATCCCGGCGCGCAGGCGGCCTCGCGTGCGCTGGGCCGAACTGCTCCGGGATGTCCCCGGGTGGCGAGCGTCGCCGACCAGGACCTCCCCGATGTCCTGGAGGCCCACGCGGTCCTGGAGCCGTTCGTGGACGCGATCGAGCTGAACGCGAGCTGCCCGAACGTCGCCTGGGGCCGCGACAGGGACAACGAGGCCCACCTTGCGAACCTGCTGCGCGAGCTCGCCGGCCGCCGGGCGCGTCCCCTGTTCGTCAAGCTGCCGCCGTTTCGCAACCGCGTCGAACGCGAGGCGGTGCTCGCGCTCGCCGCAATCGCGCGAGAGCAGGGCGCCGACGCCCTCACGATCTCGAACACGCTGCCGGTCCACGACGCGCGGGTGTCGATCGGGCGGGGAGGGCTCTCCGGCCGCGCGCTGCGCGACGTGACCTTGGCGTGCGTCCGGGCGGTTCGCGGGGCGATGGGCCCGGAGATGCCGGTCAACGCCAGCGGCGGCATCTTCACCGCGGCCGACGCGCTCGCGGCGATCGAGGCGGGGGCGACGACGGTGCAGGTGTACACGGGCCTGATCTTTCGCGGTCCCGGGGTGGTCGGCGAGCTCACGGCGGGGCTCGCGGACGCGCTCCGGAGCCGGCGGGTCGATCTCGCAGCCCTCGTGGGCACCGCCTGAACCGATCCGGGCGTGGGTTGCCCGGGGACCGCTTCCCGTTCAAGATGACGCGATTCCGAACGGAACCGAACACCCGGAGGTGGGTTTGGCGCAGCGTGCAACCAGGGCCGATCGGGCTCCCGCCGGGGCGCCGACCGCGTCCGCGGTCACGCTCGAATCGGTCGTCAAGCGGTTCGGCGACGTGGTCGCCGTGGACGGCGTCGACCTCGAGGTCCGCGAGGGTGAGTTCTTCTCGATGCTCGGTCCCTCCGGGTCGGGCAAGACCACCTGCCTCCGGATGATCGCGGGGTTCGAGGCCCCGACCTCCGGCCGGGTGCTGCTCGGCGGCGAGGACGTCTCCCATCTCGCGCCCTACGAGCGCGACGTGAACACGGTCTTCCAGGACTACGCCCTGTTCCCCCACATGACGGTGGAGGAGAACGTCGAGTACGGCCTCAGGGTCAAGAAGGTGCCCGCGGTCGAGCGCCGCGACCGCGCGGCCGACGCGCTCGCGATGGTGCAGCTGTCGGCCTTCGGGGAACGCAAACCGAGCCAGCTCTCGGGCGGCCAGCGCCAGCGCGTGGCCCTGGCCCGCGCGCTGATCAACCGTCCCAAGGTGCTCCTGCTGGACGAGCCGCTCGGCGCCCTGGACCTCAAGCTCCGGCAGGCGATGCAGATCGAGCTGAAGGAGATCCAGGAGCAGGTCGGCCTGACGTTCGTCTACGTCACGCACGACCAGGAGGAGGCGCTCACGATGAGCGACCGGCTGGCCGTGTTCAGTCGCGGGAAGGTCGAGCAGATCGGGACGCCGGCCGAGGTCTACGAACTGCCGGCCACCGGTTTCGTCGCCGGGTTCGTCGGGACCTCCAACGTCCTGGAGGGCGAGGCGGCGGCGGCGATCGCCGGCGACCCCCACGCGTTCACGATCCGCCCGGAGAAGATCGCGATGGTGGAGCCGGACGCCGAGATCCCGGACGGCGCCTGCACGGCGACGGGTCACGTCCGCGAGGTCGTCTACCTGGGCGCGCTGACCCGCTACATCGTCACGCTGGACGTCGGGGGCGAGCTCGTCGTGATGCAGCAGAACCTCGCCACGTCGTCGATGGAGGCCCTCCAGGTGCGCGGCAAGGTCGTGCGCCTGGTGTGGGATCGCAGGAACAACCGCCCGGTCGACGCGGCCGGCGGTTCGATGGATGGGTCGGAAGACCCGGGGGAGGACGCAGCATGAACAAGACGGTGCGAACGGGGTTCGTCGTGCTCGCGGCGCTCGCCATCGTGGCGGCGGCGTGCGGGAACGACGACACGCCGAGCGGCGAGACGGGGGGAACGATCGAGCCGGCGAAGACCTACGACTCGATCGGCGAGACGGAGGGTTCGCTCGAGCTGATCGCGTGGGCCGGCTACGTCGAGGACGGGACGAGTGAGGGCGGCGAGGACTTCGACTGGGTCACGCCGTTCGAGGACGAGACCGGATGCCAGGTCAACGTGACGTACGGTGACACCTCGGACGAGATGGTGACGCTGATGCGCCAGGGCGGCGGCACCGTGTACGACGGCGTCTCGGCATCCGGCGACGCGAGCAACCGGCTGATCGCGGGCGGGGACGTGGGCGTGATCGACACATCGCTCTTTCCGGAGTTCGCGAACGTGATCGGGCCGCTCAACCCGGACGGCGGTACCAACAACGAACACTACGTCGTGGACGGCAACGTCTACGGGACCCCGTACATGTACGGGCCGAACTTCCTGATGTACAACACCGAGGAGGTGACGCCCGCCCCAACGAGCTGGGACGTGACGTTCGAGACGGACTCGCCCTACGCGGGGTCGATCACGGTCTACGACTCGCCGATCTTCATCGCCGACGCGGCCATGTACCTGATGGCGCACAACCCCGACCTGGGGATCACCGACCCGTACGAGCTCTCGCAGGAGCAGTTCGACGCGGCGGTCGAGCTGCTGAAGACGCAGGCGGGGATGGTCGTTCGGCCGTGGGCGCTCTACACGGATGAGATCGACGGCTTCGTGGACGGGTCGATGCTCGTCGGCACGGCATGGCCGATCAACCTCAGCCTCGCCGAGCTCGACGCTCCGGTGGACGCGGTGATCCCTTCCGAGGGGGTAACGGGTTGGGCGGACACCTGGATGATCTCGGCGAACGCCCCGCACCCGAACTGCATGCTGAAGTGGATGGACTGGACGATGCAACCCGACGTGCAGGCGGAGGTCGCGGTCTGGTACGGCGCGGCCGGCAGCAACACGCTGTCGTGCGACGCCACGCGGGATCTGCTCGTCGACTTCTACGGGAAGGGCGCCGACGAGGCCGTGGACACCGTGCGCTACGGCAACTGCGGCAACGTCGAGTTCCTGGATTCGATCCACCTGTGGAAGACGCCGGTGCCGGACTGCGGTGACGACCGGGGCAACGTCTGCATCGACTATTCGGAGTGGACGCAGGCCTGGACCGAGATCCAGGGCGCGTAGGGAGGATCCGTCGACGAGGGCTCCGGGCGGGCGCTCGGAGCCCTCGTCGCATCCACGGAGGTCGAGTGGTCGCGATCGCGAAGGAGCATCGGGACGAGGGCGTTCGGAGCCGGCTGTCCGCGTTCCTGTTCCGCCATCCGCGCCTGAAGCTCGCGCTCGCGCTCGGCGGCCCGCTCACCTGGCTCCTCGTCGTCTACATCGGCTCGCTGCTGTTCCTGCTCGCGAACGCGTTCTGGAGCCTGGACGTCCTCACGTCGCAGATCGTGCGCGGGTTCTCGTTCGACAACTTCCAGACCCTGTGGGAGAACGACGTCTACCGAACGATCACGATCCGGACGGTGGGCATCGCCGCCGCGGTGACGATCACGGACATCGTGCTCTCGTTCCCGCTCGCGTACTACGCGGCCCGACTCGCCACGCCGCGCGTCCGCAACGCCCTGCTCGTGGCCGTCGTCCTCCCGCTCTGGGCGAACTACCTGGTCCGGGTGTTCGCGTGGAAGATCATGCTCACGCCGAACGGGTTCGTGAACTGGCTCGCCGAGCTCACGGGGCTCGGCCACCTTCAGCTGGGGAACTCGAACTGGGCGGTCTGGCTGACCTTCGTCTACCTGTGGCTCCCGTTCACGCTCCTGCCGATCTACGCGGCGCTGGAACGGGTGCCGGCTTCGTACCTGGAGGCGTCCTCCGATCTGGGCGCGAAGGGCTGGAGGACGTTCCGGAGCGTGCTGTTCCCGCTGATCCTTCCCGGTATCGCGGCAGGATCGATCTTCGCGTTCTCGCTCACGCTCGGCGACTACATCACGCCGGAACTGGTGGGGACCACGCAGTTCATCGGCAACGTGATCTACGACAACGTCGGCGTCGCCGGCAACACGCCGCTCGCCGCGGCGTTCGCGCTCGTCCCGATCGCGATCATGGCCGTCTACCTGCTCGGCGCCAAGCGGGCCGGCGCGTTCGAGGCGCTGTAACCGTGGAGACCCGTGGGTTCAGGATCCTGATCAAGGTGAGCGCGGCACTGCTGCTCCTGTTCCTGTACGTCCCGCTCGCGATCATCGTGCTCTACGCGTTCAACGACAGCGTCGCGCAGGCGTGGCCGATCGAGGAGTTCACTACGAAGTGGTTCGGGATCGCATGGCGTAGCCCCCAGGTCCGCGAGGCGCTCGCAAACTCGCTGGAGGTCGCGACGATCGCGACCCTGTTCGCCCTGGCCCTCGGGAGCGCGGCCGCGTTCGCCGTCCATCGGTTCCGCTTCTTCGGCCGCAACGGCGTGTCGTTCCTGCTGGTCCTGCCGATCGCGCTGCCGGGGATCGTGACCGCGATCGCGCTCAACACCACGATCAACAACTTCCGGATCCCGTTCGGGGTGCTCACGATCGTGATCGGCCACGCGACCTTCTGCATCGTGGTCGTCTACAACAACGTGATCGCACGGCTTCGCCGGACGCCCACCTCGCTGATCGAGGCCTCGATGGACCTGGGGGCCGACGGCTGGCAGACGTTCCGGTACGTCACGTTCCCGGCGATCCGGACCGCCATCGTCGCCGGGGCCTTGCTCGCCTTCGCCCTGTCGTTCGACGAGATCGTCGTGACGAACTTCACCGCCGGGGCCACCGACACGATCCCGAGGTTCATCTACCGGAACCTGCGGCTTCCCCGCAACCGCCCGATCGTGAACGTCGTCGCCCTCGGGGTGATCCTCGTGATGTTCATCCCCGTCTACATCGCCCAGCGGATGGCCGGCGGCGGCGACGTGACGGCCGCGGGGGCGAAGGCTCAGGAGGTGGCGGTTCCCTAGCGGGGTCGCTAGAGGTACTGGCCCCGGGATTGGTCCGGGCCTTGAGCCTGCGGGTCGCTGGTCCCCGGGAGCCCGCGGCGACGCAGCTCCTCGAACTGCGCGCGGGCGGCCATCTGCTGGGAGAACAGCGCGGCCTGGATCCCGTGGAACAGGCCCTCGAGCCACCCGACGAGCTGGGCTTGCGCGACGCGGATCTCGGCGTCGGTGGGGACGCCCTGCATCGGCGGGGCGAGGGAGGAGAGCTCCTCCTGCAGATCGGGCGAGAGCACGTCCTCGAGCTCGCCGATCGCTCGTTCGTAGATCTGACGGAGCCGGATCCGTCCGGGCTCGTCGAGCGAGGCCTGGCGCGTGTCCTCGAGCAGCTCCCTGACCATCGTCGCGATCCGCAGGAGCTTCGCGGGTTGCGTGATCGCCTCGTGCTCGGCTTCCGGCGCGGCTCCCGGGGCTCCCCCCGAGTCCGCCGGGGCCGCCACCTGGGGCAGGTCGGGGGTCGAGGCCGTTTCCATCGGGTCGAGACTAACAACGAGGGCAGGAAGTCGCCCGGGCTAGCCCGTCGCGAGCTCGCCGAACAACAGCGCCTCGGCCAGGCAGGCGCGCTCCAGCTCGCCGAGGTCCACGCTCTCGTCGATCGAGTGGTACTGGCTGCGCTCGTCCGAGGCGCCGTACAGCAGGATCTCGGCCTCGGGCAGGGCGCGTGCGAGCACGGGGACGAGCGGGACCGACCCGCCGCTCCCCGTCTGCACGAGGGGCTTGCCGTAGGCCGCCTCCATCGCCCGGGTCATCGCGGCGAACCCCGGGCCGTCGGTGCGCACGCGGAGCCCGCGTCCGGAGCTCCCCGGCTTCACGTCGACCTCGACCCCCCACGGCGCGCGGTTCGCGAGGTGTCCGGTCAGCGCGTCCATCGCGCGGTCGGGATCGTCCTCGGGCGCGAGCCGCAGGCTCACCTTCGCCGAGGCCCACGGGACGAGCTGGTTGGAGGCCTCGACGACCCGAGGCGCGTCGATCCCGAGGACCGAGACCGCCGGCTTGGCCCATATGCGGTCGGAGATCGTGCCGGAGCCGATGAGCCGGACCCCGGGCCGCAGCGGCGTGTCCTCCCTGAACTCGTCCTCGCTCACCTGGAGGCCGTCCCACGTCCCGCGCGTGAGCCCCTCGATCGCCACCTCGCCGTCGTCGTCGTGCACCGTGGCCAGGATCCGCGCCAGCGCCGACAACGCGTCGGGCGCCGGCCCGCCGTGGACGCCGCTGTGCACGGCGAGGTCGAGCACGCGCACCGTGACCGTGCAGTCCACGACCCCGCGGATGCTCGTCTCGAGCGTAGGGACCCCGGCGCGCCAGTTGCCGCCGTCGGCGACCGCCACGATGTCGGCCACGAGGAGCTCCTTGTGTCCGTCGATCAGGAAGGGGAGGTGGGCGGCGGTCGACTCCTCCTCGCCCTCGACCAGGACCTTCACCGACACGGGGGGGATGCCGCCCCACGCGCGAAGGGAGGCGGCGTGCAGGATGATGCCGCACTTGTCGTCGGACGTGCCGCGTCCGTAGAGACGGCCGCCTCGCACCTCGGGCTCGAACGGCGGGCTCGTCCACTCCTCGAGCGGTCCCTCGGGCTGGATGTCGTGGTGCGCGTAGAGCAGGATCGTCGGCGCGCCCGCGGGACCCGCAACCTCTCCGAACACCGCCGGATGGTCGACGTCGGGGAGCTCGATCAGCCGGACGCCGCCGTACCCCGCCGCCTCGAGGGTCTCGGCGGTCGCCTCGGCGCACTCGCGCACCGGCTTCTCGTCGTAGCCGGGGAACGCGATCGACGGGATGCGGACGAGGTTCGACAGCTCCTCGACGGCACGAGGGTGCCACTCAGTGATCGCGACGCGGAGCTCGTCGGCGCGCATGGCGCCGAACGATACCGTGCGCACGAGCGTCCGACCCGTCGCCCGTTCGGGGGAGCCTCGAGACGTCAGGGCCAGAGGCGTTCGACGCGCCAGGCCTCGCCCTCGCGCGTGAAGCGGAACCGGTCGTGCAGGCGGTGCTCGCGCCCCTGCCAGAACTCGATCGTCTCGGGCTCGAGCCGGTACCCGCCCCATTGCGGCGGGAGCGGGACGTCCTCGCCCGGGAACCGCTCCGAGACCTCGGCGAACGCCGCGTCGAGCTCCCGCCGCGAGCCGACCGGCCGGCTCTGCCGGGAGGCCCAGGCGCCGAGCCGTGCCTCGCGCGGCCGCGTTCGGAAGTACGCGAGGGACTCGGCGTCACCCATGCGCGACGCCGCACCCGTGACGGACACCTGCCGGTCGAGCTCGCGCCAGTAGAGGACGAGCGCGGCGTTCGGGTTCTGGGCGAGGTGGCGTCCCTTGCGGCTCTCGTGGTTAGTGAAGAACGTCAGGCCACGTTCGTCGACGGCCTTGATCAGGACGTGGCGGACCGCCGGCCGCCCCTCCGCGTCGGCGGTCGCGAGCGCGGCCGCTTCGGGGAACCGGACCCCGGCGGCCCTCGCCCTGTCGAGCCAGGCGATGAGCGCGGTGATGGGATCGTCGCCGAGGTCATCCTCGGTCAGGCCGTGGTGGTGCGGCGAAGCGACGTCGCTCACGCGAGGTCCTTGGGCGTCACGAACGCCTCGAGCCGGGCGTCGCCCGGCGCGAGCTCCCGCCACGGCCCGTCGAACGCGAGCACGGCCAGCGCGCCGGTCGGGAACTTCGCCCGCATCCTGCCGAGGTCCGCCCCGCTCCCGGCCAGCGCGATCGCGAGGTCGTGGATGCCGGGGTTGTGCCCGATCATCGCGACGGTCTCGAACCGGTCGGCCACGCCACGCAGCCGTTCGAGGAGGACGTCGTCGTTCGCGACGTACAGGTCGTCGTCCATCACGACCTCGGCGTCGCCGAACGCCTTCGACATCCGGTCGAGCGTCTCCCGCGTTCGGAGCGCGGAGGAGCACAGCACGAGGTCTGGTTTCGGGACGCTCGAACGCAGGTGCTCCGCCATCGACTCGGCGGCGCGGTGTCCCCTGGGCGCCAGCGGCCGTTCGTGGTCCGCGAGCGACGGGTCGTCCCAGCTCGACTTCGCGTGCCGTAGCAGCAGGAGACGGTTCACGGACCCGGTCGCCCTCGTCCCGGCATCCTCGTCTGCATCGGCAACCCCCACGCACCGACCGGACGTCGGCGTTGCCAGCGTAGCCGTCGTGGAGAGGTCGCGGCGGCGCGGGGATCGGTGCCCTCGGCAG
>CBRGMI010000028.1:0-15111 GCA_967797495.1 uncultured bacterium | reverse complement strand
GCTTCTCGTGGTTCGGCCGCTACCTCGGCATCGATGGTGGGGTCGCTGGGTTGCCAGTCGGCGTGTTCGAGCTCGCCGTCGCGATCCGAGCGCTGATCGTGGTCGCCTGCGTGATCGGGTGGGTCCGAGACGCCGGGACGGCCGCATCGGCCACGAACCGCGACCTGGAGCCGGCGAACGCGGAGGTGCTCACCTGATAGCACGGCGGGAACAGAGGTGAACCGGCAGGTTCGCTTCCGACCCTCGCCGACGTGCGGCGGGGATAATCGGGCGGTGCCAACCTCCACGCGCACGATCGGGATCGGCGTGGTCCTCCTTCTCGTCGCCGGCACCCTCGCCGTCGGTCTCGCGTTCAAGTTCCCCTGCGTCGTCGGCGACTGGAACGACGGCCGCCCGTTCACGCGCGGGTGCTACACGGACCTGGTCGGGCTGATCCAGAGCGAACAACTGACCGGTGACCGCCTCCCATACCTGGACCCGTGCCAGGGCGTCGCCGAGGACAGCACCTGCGACGAGTACCCGGTGCTCACGATGTACACGATGCGACTCGCCGCGTGGGCGTCAGGACCCAGCAACACTCGCTTCTTCTTCGCGAACGCGATCCTGATGTGGATCGCAGCGTTCTGGATCGCCTTATGCCTCTACATCATGGTAGGGCGCCGCGTGCTGTACTTCGCGCTCGCCCCGACACTCGCACTCGCGGCGACGAACAACTGGGACCTGCTCACCGTCGCGATCGCGACGGCTGCCACACTCGCGTACCTCCGCAGACGCGACGGCTGGTCCGGCGTGCTGCTCGGGCTCGGCGCCGCGGGCAAGCTGTACCCGGCGCTGTTCATCATCCCCTTCGTCGCCGGCCGGTTCCGCGGCCGGGAGCCGGACCGCGGGATCCACCTCCTGTGGGCTGCGGCAGGCACCTGGGTCGTGCTGAACCTCCCGTTCGCGCTCTGGGGGACGACGGGCTGGCTCGAGTTCTATCTGAACAGCAAGTCGCGCGCCGCGAGCTGGAACAGCCTGTGGAACGCGGCGTGCAAGCTCGCCACGGGACAGGGCTGCGCGAACACGAGCCTGATCAACGCCGCCTCACTCATGCTGTTCGTGGCGTGGGTCGCCGTGATCTGGGTGGTGAAGGCCAAGCGCGACCCGGGGTTCGCGCGATGGACCCTCGGGTTCCCGATCCTCGTGGTGTTCCTGCTCACGAACAAGGTCTATTCGCCGCAGTTCAGCCTGTGGCTGCTCCCTTGGTTCGCGCTCGCGCTTCCGAACCTGCGGCTGTTCATCGCGTTCGAGACGATCGACGTCGTCGTGTTCCTGACCGAGTTCGGATGGATCGGGGCGGCCAACGGCCTACAGGGCGGACTGACGGACATCCCGACGTGGGTGTTCGAGCTCGCGATCCTCGGGCGAGCCGCGATCCTCATGATCTGCGTGGTCGAGTGGGTCCGCCGGCGGGAGCCCCCACCAGATCCCGAGCCGTTGCTGCCGATCCCGGGCGAGGTGCGAGCGCACGTCCTCGCGTGACGCCATGGCCGAACCGACGGCGGATCGAGAGCGGATCCTCCGAGCCCTGCGCTTTTGTCTGTTCGCGTTCGTCGGGCTCCGGGTGGCGATGTTCGTGATCGGCGTGATCGGCGTCACCCTGTTCCCGCCGCTCGGCGCCGTCGGCGTGCCGGGGTGGCCCGCGCCCGCGCCCGACCCGGGGTGGCAGAACGCGTTCACGGCGTGGGAGCGGTTCGACGCGCTGTGGTTCCTGCGGATCGCGGACAGCGGCTATCGGCTCCGGGACGGGAGCGCCGCGTTCTTCCCGCTCTACCCGCTCGCGATCCGAGGGCTCTCGTTTGCGCTCGGGGGCCACCCCCTGGCCGCGGCGACGATCGTGTCGAACGCCGCCTACTTGGGTGGCCTCGTCGTCACGTATCTCCTCACAGCGTCCGAGCTGTCCGAACGCGCCGCGCGTACCACCGTGCTCATGATGTGCGTCTTCCCGACCGCGCACTTCTTCCTCATGCCCTACAGCGAGTCGCTGTTCTTCCTCCTGTCCGTCACGGCGTTCTGGGGTGCGCGCCGGCGGAGATGGGCGGTCGCGGGCGCCGCCGGGGCGCTGGCGGCCCTCACCCGGAGCATCGGGATCGTGATCGCGCCGGCGCTGGTGATCGAGGCGCTGCACCAGCGCATCGAAGGTCGCGGGCGGGCATGGCCGGGGGTCCTCGCGGCGGCCGCCACGGGCTGCGGGCTGCTCGCCTATCTCGGCTCCTGGTGGCTCCGGGCGGGCGAGTGGCTCGCACCGGTGACGTTCCAGGCGAACTGGCAGCGCTCCCTGTCGTGGCCGTGGGCGACGCTGTGGGACGGCACGAGCGACGCGTTCCGTTACCTCGACGACCTCAACGGGGGCTACTGGCTGATCGACTGGTTGATCGTGATCCCGATGCTCGCCGCGTCGGTGTACGCCCTCGTGCGCCTGCGGCCCGCCTACGGCGTCTACCTGTGGAGCGCCTTGCTCATCCCGCTGACCTACGTGTTCCCGGATCGTCCGCTGATGTCGATGCCCCGGTTCGTCCTGCCCCTGTTCCCCGCCTTCTGGGGCCTGGCGCTCGGCCTCGAGCGGCTCCGGATCCCACGATCGGCGGCGCTGGTCGTGTGCGCGGCCGGCCTCGGGATCCTCTCGGTCTTGACCGTCAACTGGTACTACATCTTCTGAGGCATCTTCTGAGGCGTCCCGGCGTCCATATAGGATGGGCCCCACGCAGTCGAGGTCCGGAGGGAGAAGCGTGACGATTCGGGTAGCGATCGCCGACGACCACTCGCTCGTGCGCCAGGGACTCCGCAGGTACCTGGACATGGCCGACGGGATCGAGGTCGTCGGCGAGGCCGCCAACGGGCAGGAACTGGTCGACCTGGTCGCCAAGGAAGAACCGGACATCGCCCTCGTGGACATCCGGATGCCCGAGATGGACGGTCTCGAGGCGGCCAGGAAGATCCGCGAGACCCGCCCCCAGACCGGGGTGATCATGCTGACCGCCTACGACGACCGGCAGTTCGTGGTGGAGGCCGTGCGGAGCGGGGCTCGCGGCTACGTCCTCAAGGCCCGCGACGCCGAGCACCTGATCCAGACCGTCCGCCTGGTCGCGGGCGGCAACATGGTGATCGACCCCCAGCTGGTGGTGGCGCTCGCCGAGGAGCTCTCGCAGGCCAAGGAACGAGACCGCCGGGCCGAGACCCTGACCGCGCGCGAGATCGAGGTCCTGCAGCTGCTCGCGTTCGGGCACACCAACCGGGACATCGCCGAGCGGCTGTACATCTCGCCCGACACCGTGAAGACCCACCTCGAACACATCTTCGAGAAGCTCGGCGCCTCGGACCGAACGGCGGCCGTCGCCGAGGCGCTCCGTCGCCGCCTGATCGAGTAGCCGTCCCCGTGCCCGGGGCGACCGTCCCGCTCGTGGACTAGTCACCCCGGACTACCTCGGTACCCGCCGGACGGCCTAGGGGCGGTCCTCCGGTTGACCCCGGTCGGGTGATGGAGGCGCGAGCCCGCCTGCTGCATCATGGTCGCTCGAACGATGTCCACGCAGACACAGCGCAGGGCTCTATGGTTCGCGCCCTTCGTCCTCCTCGTCGCGGGCGGCGGGGTGGCGTTGGCCTACGCGGCGTCGAGCCGTTCGGGCCCCCCGGTCGACATCCGCTTCCCCGTCGTGACGGGTTCCTGCTTGCTCTCGGCGGTCGTGATCCTGCTCCGGAGCCGGCAGCCTGGCGCGTGGCGGAGCGCCCGGTCGCTCGGTCTGGGGATCGCGTCGATCGCGGCCGTGAGCGCCACGTTCCTGGTGACCGACGCGACCGGATCCGAACCTCCCAGGCTCGGCCCGTACGACGTGGGGTTCCTCGCGGCGGGGGTGCTGTTCCTGATCGCCGTGGCGATCGAATTCCGCGAGCACGTGGCCCGTGAGGACCGCCGCGAGATCGCGGCGGACGTCGCGCTCCTCACCGCCGCGATCGGCACGATCCTGTTCCTGTCCCTGCGCCCCGACTCGACGGGCGACCCGGCGAGTGCCTTCGAATTCGCGCTGATCATCGCTTCGGGAGCCTCGGCCTATGGTGCCCTTGCGCTCGCACGACCCAACGCGGCGCACGTCGGGATGTTCGTCGCGGTCTGCGGGATGTGCGTGGGTGTGTACGGGTTCGCGAAGCTGTGGCTGAGCGCATCGTTCGAGGTCGGGCGGCCCGAGGTCGACCTGCCGATCGCGTTCGCCGCCCTGTTCGTCGCGGCCCTCGTCAGCGTCATCCCCCGGAGGGTGACCCAACCACGTAAGGATCCGGCGCGCTACGGCAAGGCCGTCCTGACGACCCTGTCGGTCGCCGCGACCAGCGCCGCCCTCGCTCTGGTCGCGGTCGACAGACGCAGCTCGATGATCGACGACAGACAGGCTTCGCTCCTGATCGGCGTCCTGGCGGCGGCGGTCGCGCTTCGCATCCTCGTGAATCAGGTCCGAGGGACGCAGTCGCAGCGTGCGGTCCACGACGCACTCGTTCAGAAGGAGGCCGCGCTCCGCGAGACCGACATGGCCCTGTCACGGCTCCAGCGCGCGAACGAGACCCTGCGCGAGTCCGAGGAACGCCTCCGCACCGTGTTCGAGTCCGCAGTCGACGGCATCGTCGAGCTCGACCCCCGCGACGTCGTCGTCCGCGCGAACGGCGCCTTCCGCACGATGGTCGAGCTCCCGCAGTCGCTCGTCGAAGGTCAGCCCTGGAACGCGCTCGCCGCCTCGATCCAAGCCGACGAGCTCTTCGCCTCGCTCCCGGTGACCGGGCAGGGGACGATCCATCGCGAGGGTCACGCCATCTACCTCGAATCGAGGACCTCCGAGATCCCCGGCGACCCACCCCGGCGGCTGCTCCTGGTCCGCGACGTGACGGCGGCCCGGGTTGCCGACCAGACGATCCGCTCCCTGTTCAAGTTCCTGCAGGATCGCGACGAGGACCGGACGCGGATCATGCGCCGGGCCAACGCGGCGATCGAAGAGGAGCGCAACCGCATCGCGCGCGACCTGCACGATGGGCCGGTGCAGGGCGTCTCGGCCGCATCGCTGTCGCTCGAGGCGGTGCTCCTGATGCTGAAGGCCGGCGAGATCGACGAGGGGCTCGGCATCCTGTCCAAGGTGCGCTCCGAGCTCTCGGAGGAGGCGGACAATCTCCGGCGGCTGATGTCCGGGCTCCGTCCGCCGCTCCTGGAGGAGCGCGGCCTGATCCCGGCGCTGCGGGAGACGGTCGACCGGTTCGGCCGCGACAACCACGTCCACACCGAGTTCTCGGGCCGCGCGAGCGGCGAGATCCCACACGACCTCGAGACCCTGGCCTACCGCGTCGTCCAGGAGGCGCTGTCGAACTCGGCCAAGCACGCGCATCCGGTCTCGGTCACGGTTGCGGTGGAGACGACCGGCGGCCAGCTTCGCGTCGAGATCGTCGACGACGGCGAGGGCTTCGACGCCGGCAAGGCCCGCGAGTACCTGCAGAGCGGACGGGTCGGTCTGGCCTCGATGCGGGAGCGGGTCGAGCTCGCGAACGGGACGTTCATGGTGCACTCGGCACCCGGCCGGGGCACGACCGTGGTCGCCTCGCTGCCGATGGGCGCCGTGCCGGCGGCGCGGGAGTTCTCGGGCGACGACGCATCGGGACCTGCGACCGACCCCGATCCGTAGGCGAGCGGCGGAGGATTCCGCGTCAGCTCGAGTCGAGTAGCCCGGGGCGTTCGGGGAGCCCGGCCGACGGCGACACGGTCGGCGACGGTGAGGTCGGGGGGCTCGGCGAGGGGCTCGGCGGTGGGCTCGGCGAGGGGCTGGGCGAGGGGCTCGGCTCGGGCGACGGCGACGGGCTCGGCTTGGGCGACGGCGACGGGGAGGGACTCGGCTTCGGAGAGGGCGATGAGGTGACCGGCGGAGGCGGCGGGGGGGTCGGCGCGGCGAGCGTGTAGCCCTCGAACGACGGCTGAGCGAAGTCCTTGATCGGCAGGTTCTCGGTGGCCTGCGACATGAAGTCGTGCCAGATCAGCGCGGGGATCGTGCCGCCGAACACCGCCGAGAAACCCTCGACGTCCTCGAGCGGGATCTCGCCCTGCGGATAGCCCACCCACACGCACGTCACGAGCTGCGGCACGTACCCGCAGAACCAGGCGTCCCAGTACTCCTGCGCGGTGCCGGTCTTGCCGGCCGCCGGACGCCCGATGTTCGCCGCGGTGCCCGTGCCGCTCTGGATCACGCTCTGCAGGGCGTAGGTGACGAGGTCGGCGTCGTTCTGGCGCAGGACCAGCTTGCCCCGACCGCCGAGCTGCAGGTCGGTCTCGCCATCCGCGGTGTCCACCCGCTCGAGCGGCGAGGCCCGGTGCCGCCATCCGCGGGCGGCGAGCGTCGCGTAGGCGTTCGTCATCTCGAGCGGCGTGACCGCCTGGGTCCCGAGCGTGATCGAGCACACCGGTTCGAGCGGCGATCGGATCCCCATCCGGGTCGCCGTCTGCCTGATCGCCTCCGGCGTCACGGCCGACGCGACCTGCGCGTAGACGGTGTTCACCGAGTACGTGGTGGCCTGCAGCAGGGTGAAGTCGCCGCTCTCCTCGTCGGCCGCGTTGGAGAGCTCCCAGGGTGCGCCGTCCGTGTAGCAGGCGGGGTCGGGGATCGTGATCGAGGACGGGCCGTGCCAGCGCGAGTCGAGCGAGTACCCCTTCTCGATCGCGGTGGCGAGCGTGAACGGCTTGAACGCGGACCCCGCCTGCCGTCCCGAACCGCCGTCGCCGGTCGCGAGGTTCACCTTCGACACGTTGAAGTTCGCGCCGCCGTACATCGCGCGGACGGCACCGTCCCTCGGGTCGATCGCGACGAGCGCCGCCGCCGGGTCGCCTGGGGTGTCGAGGCGGTTGGCGACGGCCTCCTCGGCGTAGCGCTGCATCTGCGAGTCGAGGGTCGTCGTGACCTGGAGCCCGCCCCCGAACACCTGGCCCTCGGTGTACCGATCGCCCAGCTCCCGCCGCGTGTAGTCGAGGAAGTAGCCGAGCTTGGCCGGGAAGTTCAGGCCGAGCTTGATCGGGTCGACCTTGATCTCCCGGCCCTCGAGCTGCGCCGCGCGCTCCGGGGTGAGGTAGCCCTCGGAGGCCATCCGCTCGAGGACGTAGTTCCGCCGCTCGAGCGCGGCCTCCCCCTGCTCGATCGGGTCGTAGTAGGACGGGCTCTGGATCATTCCGGCGAGCAGCGCGGACTCGAGCGCCGAGAGCTCGGAGGCGTCCTTGCGGAAGAACGTCTGCGCCGCGGCCTGGACGCCGTACGCGCCGCGGCCGAAGTAGACGGTGTTCAGGTACTTGGCCAGGATCTCATCCTTGGTGAACTCGCGCTCGACCTTGATCGCGAGCAGGCTCTCGCGCACCTTCTGCCCGAGCGTCCGCGGCGGGACCGCGTAGGTCTCGACGCCGGTCTGGGGATCCTCCGTGTACCGGCCCGCGTAGACGTTCTTCACGAGCTGCTGGGTGAGCGTCGACCCGCCCTGCACGACCTCGCCGGAGACGAGGTCGGTCCACGCCGCGCGGAAGATCCCGGTGACGTCGATGCCGGGGTGGTCGTAGAAGCCCTTGTCCTCCACGGCGATCACGGCGTGCCGGAGCTGGAGCGGCATGTCCGAGAGCGGGATGATCGTGCGGTCGACCGTCGAATGCAGCGTCGCGATCTGACGGCCGTCGCGATCGTAGATATAGGTCGTCTGCAACGGCGGCGGCGTCTTGGGCAGCTCGAGCTGCGAGTAGATGTAGAACAACGTCAGCAGCAGGCCGATGGCGGCGACCAGGGGCACGACGACGAACACCCACCACCAGCGGCGGAGCCAGTCCTTGAATCCCTTCCGCTTCTTGGTGGGGGCGTGCCTACGACCCTTGGGCGCGCGCGGTGGCGCGGTCTTGACCGCCAACTCGTCGTCAAGTGTAGTCACGGGTCCGCATTCCCCTGCACGCGACCTGCGGAAACGTCGTGAAGCTTCCGTGGAGTCTTGGGAGGGCGATCAGCCGGCGCGGGCCACGAAGGCCTCGTGCAGGTGGTTCCAGTGGCACTCGGTGCAGACCTCGACCACGTAGCACCAGGAGCCGGGCCGGTCGGCGGCCATGTCGAGCCCGACGTCGAGCGGCCACACGCGCCCGTTGTCGTGCTTGAGCCCGTCCCCGTAGACGTACGTCACGAGCTTGAGCTTGGCGTCGTGGCACACCGGGCATTCCCTCCGCGTCGGCTCGCCCACGTGCTGGGCGGCCCGCATCAACTCGGGATGGGCGTCGCAGATGTCGGTCCACGAGGCGAGTCCGGTCCGGACCTGGTTGATCAGGGCTCGCTTGGCGAGCGAGTAGTCCACCGTCGCGAGCAGCGAGCGGCGGCCTTGCCTGAGTGAGAGCCGCTGTCGCATGGCCATCGTCGAGGCATGGTACACCCGCCTCCCGACGGAGGCGGGTTCGGCCTTCGCAGGTCAGGGAGGCCTTCGCAGGTCAGGGAGCGGGCAGGTCGACCTGGGCCCGAGCCATGGCCTGCACCGTCCGATCCCCGGCGACCAGGAAGAGCTCGCCCACGGGCAGACGCACGCTGACCGTCGCCTCGAACGTCCCACGCTCGCACGAACACGTCTCGAGCACGGCACCGTTCCGCTCGGCGTACTCGCCGGCGAGCGCCGACGGTTCGGGGCCCTCCTCGTCGATCGCGAGCGCTTGCGCGGCGGCGAGCGCTGCGGCGTCCGCCGCCGTCTGCGCCCGCGACGCCGCGTGCAGCACCCGGCCAACATCCGACGCGCCCATCGCGAGCACGACCAAGGCCGCCAGCACCGCCGCACTCAGCAGCGTGATCGAGCCACGATCGCTCGTCAGCCGAAGAGTCGGCGAGGCGCAGGCATCCACGGCGCCGTGTCGGGGCCGGTCGGCGGTCACGCGAACTCCTGCCGCATCGTCGCGCTCGCCCGCAGCGACACGGACGCGGGGAGCAACCATCCGGCCAGCAGCGACGCGACCGGCGCCTCGTAGGCCACGTCGACCGTCACGGGGGCGCCCCGAGCTCCGCTCCACGTCGCGACCACGCTGATCCGATCGGGATCCAGACCGACGGCGGCCGCGCGGACCGCCTCGTCGACCGCCTCCTTGGTCCCCTGCACGGCGGCCTCGCGCGCGCCCGCGCGCGAGGCCTGCGTGAGCACGAGGGAGTCGCGGGCGATGACCCCGACCTGCACGAGCGCCAGCAGCAGGAGGAGGAGGATCGGCAACACCAGCGCGAACTCGACCGCCGCGGAACCGCGCTCGCGCACGCGGTCAGCCCGCACTTCCGGCGATCTGATCGATGATGGAGTCGAAGAACGCCGGCAGCTTGCCCGACGATCGCGCCCACGCGATCAAGACCACGGCGATCGCGGCGGCCGCGAGGATCACCAGCGCGTACTCCGCCGTCGTCTGCCCCGCCTCCTCGGATGGCCGGTGGCTCGCTCGCACGTAGCGAGCACGGACGTACCAGGACAAGAGCATCCCGGTTCACCTCCTCTCAGTCGATCGAACGGACGGTGGTCAGCAAGACCGGGACCACCGTCAGGAGGAGGAACGCGGGGAGGACGAGGAACACGAGCGGGAAGAGCATCTTCACGGGCGCCGTTCGTGCGCGTTGGGCGGCCGCCGCGCGCCGAACCTCGCGTACGTCGGAGGCGAGATGGCCGATCTCCTCGGCGAGCGACGACCCGAGCGACTCGGTCCGGGCGAGCGCGCCGAGCAGCCGCTGAAGGTCGGGCAGTGCGAGGCGGTCGCCGACGACGATCAGCTCGTCGCGCCAACGACCGCCGAGGTCGCTGGCATCGAGCACCGAGCGGAGCTCGTCCGCCAGTGGCCCAGTGGCGGCCTCGACGGCGCGACGGAACGCGAGTTGGGGCGGGAGCCCCGCCGACGTCGCGACCGCCAGAAGGTCCAACAAGACCGGGATCTCGCGGTCGGCCGCGGCGAGCGTTCGGCGGGCGAGCCGTGCGAGCACGAGATCGGGGACGCGCCAGGCGATCAGCGTGGCCGCAACACCAGGCACCGGTGACACGATCGCCGAAACCACGAGCATCGTCGTGGCCGCAGCGAGTGCCTTCGACGCCACGACCTGGCGTTCGCTCCGGTCGGTGCCGCTCCGATCGAGCCTGGTCTTCGTCGTCCGCGAGACCCGAACGTCTCGAAGAATCGGCCAGCCCCCGACGACCTCGAGCACGTTCTCGATCGCGGGGGCTCGGGCCCGGACGATCGCGCTCGACGCCAGCGGATCCGGTGGCCGCCCGAGCCCGATCGCCGCGACCGCGACCGCCGTCCCGAAGCCGGCCTGGATCGCCACCATCGTCGCGGTCACGGTTCGATCCGGAGGAGGTGTCGGATCCATACGTACGCGGCCCCCTGCAATGCGAAGCCGAACCCGATCGCGGCGACCCCGGTCGGCGTCTGGTACGCGGCCTCGAGATCTCGACGAGCGATCACCGACAGGAACAGGAAGAACCCGATGGGGAGCAACCCGAGGATCGTTGCCGATAGCCTCGCTTGCGCCGTGAGCGATCCGAGCTCGCGAGCGGATGCCCGGCGATCTCGGAGCGTCCCCGCGAGGTTCTCCAGGCTCGCGGCGAGCGAGCCTCCCGTCCGCCGATGGAGCTTGAGCACGCCCGCGACGAGCCGAGCATCAGGACCTCCCACGTCGCCGGCCCACGCATCGATCGACTCGTCCATCGGATCGCCGAGCCCGGTCCGATCCGCGAGCCGGCGGAACGTCGACCCGAGCGGCGGATCCAGGTCGGTCGCGGCGAGCTCGATCGCCTGATGCAGCGAGCGACCCGAGCGCATGGCCGAGGCGACCAGCGAGACCGCCTCGGCGAGGCGTTCCTGCGTGGCGATCTCCCGGCGGCGCTCGCGGCGTCGGGCGACCATCGCGGGTGCCGTGACCGCGGCGGCGGTAGCCGCAAGCGAACCGACGACCCCGGCGACACGGGCGCCCATGAACCAAGCCGCGACGACGCCCATCGCCGCGAGGGCATTCCTCGGCACCCGGAACGTGGGTACGGCCGACACGCGATCGGGCACGAGCCTGCCCAGCAGGCGCCTCGAGCGCTCGGCGACCATCACGCCTGCGAGGCACGTGGTCGAGAGGACGACCAGCCCGGCGACGGCGATCGCCTCGATCACGCCGGGTCCCACGCGTCGATCCCCGCCTCGAACCATCGGGGGTCGAGATCCTGTTCGCGTTCGGCCAGCGACGAGATGACCCGTGGCGTGATTCCCGTGCAGACGAAGGCACCATCACGCCCGATCCGTGGTCGGAACCCGAAGATCTCGACGACGACCGGATCCCCCGCCCCGTCCAGCTGGTCGACCGCGGCCACCTGGAACACCACGCGCCGCCCGTCGCGGAGCCGTGCCGTGTGCACCACGACGTCGATCGCCGACGCCACCTGAGCCCTTACATGGGCGACGGGGAGGTCGACGTCGGACATGAGCGCCATCGTCTCGAGGCGCCAGAGCGCGTGACGTGCCGAGTTCGCGTGCGCCGTCGAGAGCGAACCATCGTGTCCCGTGTTCATCGCCTGGAGCATGTCGAGGGCCTCACCGCCGCGTACCTCACCGACGACGATCCGATCCGGTCGCATCCGGAGCGCGTTGCGAACCAGATCTCGGACCGTGACCTCGCCGCGACCCTCGACGGTCGCCGGTCGGGCCTCAAGACCGATGACGTGGGGCTGGGCGAGTCGTAGCTCGGCTGCGTCCTCGATGGTGATGAGGCGTTCCTCGGACGGGACGAAGGACGAGAGCACACCGAGGAGCGTCGTCTTCCCCGAGCTGGTCCCACCCGAGATCACGATGTTCACGCGTCCGCGGACACACGCGGCGAGGAACGCGAGCATGCGGGGCCCGATCGTCCCGTGATCGAGCAGATCGCCGGGCCCGAGAGGTATCGACGAGAACTTCCGCACGTTCAGGACGGGACCGCAGAGCGAAAGAGGCGGCACGATCGCGTGCACCCGAGAGCCGTCCGGAAGTCGCGCGTCCACCCAAGGTGACGTTGCGTCGACCCGAAGACCCAGCGGCGCCACGATCCGCTCGATCACGTGGAGGACCGCCTCCTCCCCCTCAAACAGACGGTCCGCCACCCTCTCGATCCGCCCCTTCCGCTCCACGTACACGTCGTCGGGGCCGTTCACCATCACCTCGGTGACCTCGGGGTCCTTGAGCAGGAACTCGATCGGACCCATCCCGACGACCGCATCCGAAACCGCATTCACCACGTCCGCGAGCGCGCTCTGCGGCAGCATGTGGCCCTGCTCCCGCAGGAGCGACAGCGCCTCTTCCCGCACCCGCAGCCGGCGCTCGGCGCGCGGCATCGCGTCGAGCTGCCGGGCATCCACCCGGCCGATCAGCCGCTCGTGCAAGGTCCGCCGAACGTCCACGAGCGCATCCGCCCGATTCACGGTGCCTCCAGCAGCTGTCGGGCGAGCCCGTCGAGCGCTCGTCCGATCCGCCCGCGCATCGGCACCAGACGACCGTGGTCCTGGGCTCGACCGACGGCACGATCCGACGGGATCACGGCGATCGGTGGTTGCCCGAAGACGCGATCGACGTCGTTCGGCGTGATCTCCGATCGGCTCGCCCTGTTGACCACGAACGAGCAACGCCCGTCCAGCGCCGCGATCTCGATCGCTCGTTTGGCGTCTCGGAACGAGAGCACGTCGAGCCCGAGCACGACGAGCACTCGATCCGCAACCGCGAGTCCCGTCCGAGCGACCTCGTCGAGCGCACGTGGGATGTGGAGGACGACGATGTCGCAGGACCTCCGCGCCGCGGAGATCGCTGCGCCGTAGGTCTCGGCTCCGACCCGCGGGAACCGCTGCCGGTCACCGGGTGCGAGGAGTGCCGAGAATCCCGCCGGGTGACGCCAGACGAGCTCCTCGACGTGCTGCGACGCCACCTCGTCGCCGAGCGGGACCAGGTCGGCGACGGTCCTGGGCTCCTCGTCGGCCGGAACACCGATCGCGGCCGAGCCGTCGGCAAAGAGCACGTCGAGATCGACCAAGATGCATCGGCGATCAAGCTTGGCGAACGCGGCCGCAAGGTGCGTCGCGACGAACGTCGCGCCGGCGCCGCCACGCGGCGCGTAGACCGCCAGGGCCTGCGCCCGCTCACCGGTCGTCTCCTCCGGCTTGGGTCCGACGCGTGCGGCGGCGAGCGCGAGCTCCTCGCGCTCGGCCGGCCAGAGGTAGAAGCCGGTCGCGCCGCCACGGATGGCGCGGCGCAGCGCCCCCACCGATTGGCTCGTATCGACGGCGAGCAGCGCGCTGCCGTTCAGCGTGCCGCGCGAGGGAACGAGCGAGGGGGCGGCGACCACGGCGTCGGGCTCGAGCTGCCGAACTGCCTCCGCGAGCTGCGTCGCGTCGACGGCGGTCCCGACGACACGGGCGCGACCGCTGCGATCGAGGAAGTGCATGACCTCCTCGGCCACGTCCGGCGTCTCGAGCGCCAGCACGATCCGCGCGACCTCATCCATCCTCGCTCCACGTCCAGGGGGAAGCGCCGACCAACCGAATGAGGGGAGGATCTTGCTTCGGGGAGTCGCGGCGAACCGCGTAGGCGAACAGTACGCGGCGGCGCGAGTTCGACACAATCACCAGGCCGACCGATTCGGCGTTCTTGTCGGGGGATGTGATTCGACGCCGGGAGCGGAACGAGGAGGAACCATGGCAGGGATCGAGATCCGCAGGTTCGAGCGTGCCGACGAGTCACGGACGTTCGAAAACGGTTCGTTCGACGTGGTGACCATCGGCGGCGTCACGATCGGACGGGCGAGCTACGAGCCCGGATGGATCTGGTCGGAGCACGTCGGCAAGCCGGCCGGCGAGAAGCTGTGTCAGGTCGAGCATGTCGGGCTCGTGGTCTCGGGGCGGACCGGCGTCAAGATGGCGGACGGGACCGAGGCCGAGCTCACGCCCGGCGACCTGTTCTCGATCGGCCCCGGCCACGACTCGTGGGTCATCGGCGACGAGCCGTATGTCTCGCTCCACCTCCTGGGCGCGAGCGAGTACGCGAAGCACTAGGTCCGCGGCGTCCACTCCTCGCGCAGGATCGACATCACGAGCTCGTCCTCGTACCGGCCTCGCACCCATGCGTGCTGCCGGATCCTGCCCTCTTCCACGAACCCGGCCCTGCGGTACGCCCCGACGGCCCGCGGGTCCTCCGCCAGCACGTAGAGGCCGACCCGGTTCATGTTCAGGTGCTCGAACGCGTAGTCGACCAGCGTCCGGACCGCGTCCTGCCCGAACCCCTTGCCCCAGAACTCCCGGCCGATCCCGATGCCGAGCTCGCATGCGCGGCTGAAGTGGTCGATCCGGTGGAGGCCGGCCTCCCCGATCAGCTCGCCGTCCACCTCGATCCCGAAATAGGCACGATCCTTGTGGTCCTTCGTCAGGTCCCGATCGAAGCCCGCCTCGAAATGCGCGAGCGAGCGGGGCACGACCGGCCCCGAACTCCCGAGGAGCGCGACCTCGAAGTCCGAGACGAGCTCCCACAGTCGAGGGAGATCCTCCCGCTGGATCGGGCGGAGCAGGACCCGTTCACCGTTCAGCATCGCGCATCACGACGTCGATCCAGCCCACGCAGGGAGACTAGCCCATCGTTTCCGGGCACAGGTCCGAGGAAGTGTCGGACCGGGGGTCTACGATCGCGACATGGGTTCGATCACCGACCTCTCCGACTGGCGCGAGCGCCGCGAACGCGACCCGATGACCCGCCTTGAGCGGGCCATCGCCCGATTGGACGCCCTGCTGCGCCGCAGCGGCTCCGGCCGCCTGGCGGGCAGGGTCGAATCCGAGCTGCTGGCCATCACCGGCGCCGTCTCGGCCGGGCTCGAGGACGCCGCCGCCGAGCGCGCCGAGCGCCTCGCCGAGCGGCTGGAGCACCCCTCCGCCCGCCGCTCCGGCTAGGCACGGAGCTCAAGTCAGCTTCTCGCACGCCGGGAACCCATCCGGCCCCTGGCCGGTCAGCAAGGGCGACCGGAAGCTTCCGGGAGGGAGGCGCCCCGGCGCACGCTCGCGCCCGAACCCTGCCTGCGTGCCGGTGCGGGG